>CAYOWY010000076.1:0-5391 GCA_964407805.1 uncultured bacterium
GTAATCTATGTTTTCTTTCTCAAGCCCGTTGAGAGTGGGTATCACAATATCTTTTTGTATAGCTTTTTCCAGTCCGGGATTAAAACCGGCCGACGGTGAATAACACCCCATTCCCCCGGTATTCGGCCCTTTATCACCGTCAAAGACCCTTTTGTGGTCTTTTGCCGGAACCATTGGAAGAAAAGTCCGCGTATCGGTAAAGGCCAGATATGACATTTCTGTTCCCGAAAGACAGTCTTCCACGATAACCTTTTGGTTCTCTCCGCCGAAAACCTTATCCCTGTATATTAAGGCGGCAAACTCCATGGCTTCAGCCATATCCATGGAAACCTGCACACCTTTGCCTGCCGCAAGCCCGTCGTATTTTATTACGCACGGAAATTTTCTGTTCTCCAGTATTTTTATACATTCTTCCATGCTTTCAGATACTGCAAAATCCGCGGCAGGCACATTGTTTCTCTTCATGAAATCCTTCGCAAAACATTTTGAGGATTCAAGCATGGCGCCTTTTTGCACGGGCCCGAAAACTTTCAAGCCCTTCTGCCTGAAAACGTTGGATATGCCTGCGGCCAGCGGAACCTCGGGACCTGCAACGGTCAAATCAATTTTCTTATCCGATGCAATTTCCGCCATCTGTTCAGGGGAACCGGCGTCTCCCTTAAGGCACTCCGCATCATCCGATATCCCGCCGTTGCCCGGGACGGCGAAAAGACATGCGTTACTGTTGTCTTTTTTTATTTTCCAGACTATGGCATGCTCTCTTCCGCCGCCGCCTATCACCAGTATTCTCATCGTTATCTCCGTCTATTTGAATCCTTCCGCAACTTTCATTACATCCGTGTATTTAAAAAGTAAAATCGCAATGTTGGCAAAAAGGTTGTTAAAGAAATGCACGCTTACGGATAACCACAGATTATCGTATTTTTCAAAAAGATATGCAAGGAGAACGCCGAAAGCGAAGAGTGAACCGAAAGCAAATATTTCGTTATGCAGAAGGGCAAACAGCAGGGAACTTATAATGATTGCCGCGGGAACGGGAAACCTCTCTTTGAAAGCCGTGTAAATAACACCCCGGAATATTACCTCTTCGGCGAATGGCGCAATTATGCAGCTCAAGAAAAACATGCTGAACAGCACATAAAAAGAGTCTGCCTGCTGGTAAACGGCAAAAACCTGCTGGGGACGGGGTTCAAATCCGATGCTCTTAAAAAATACTGCGGAAAGCATGGTTATAAAAAACAAAAGCGGAAGGAATATCAGATAAATCCGCAATCCCTTCAACACAACAGGAAAATGAGGCTCCCGCAGAATTGAGACAAGGAATGCCCTGAATCTTGCAAAAAGGTAAAAGAGAAGTACGGCGGTAATAAGGGACGTGCCGAACAAACCCATAATTATGGCAAGGACCGGCTCCGACGAAATGACCGGAAACCTTGAGGCGGCGAGAGCTATCAGGAACGAAAAAATAATTATTGCTGAAATTATCCCGACAGCAACGGGAAAATCCGGCGTTCCGTCATTCGCCGATAATTTTAGTCTCTTCATCCAGGTATATGCCTCGGAGATTCATTTCAAGGGTATGCGGAGAAGGAGAAACGGCAAATCCTATTTCTGGCTCAATCGTATCTGACTGTATAAGTTTCACGAGATGCTGGTTGAACGTCTGCATCCCGTATTCTGCGGCCGATGCCATTGCGGAATACAGCTTGTTCATTTTATTGTCCTGAATAAGCTTGGAAATCATCGGCGTAACAATCATGATTTCGCATACGGGCACAAGCCCTGTCTGGTCTTTTTTCGGGACAAGTTTCTGGCAGATGGTCGCCTTAAGATGATAGCCGACTATTTTTCTCACCTGCTCATGCTGGGCGGAGGGGAAAAAATCCAGGATGCGCGCGATTGTTGAAAGAGTATCTACGGTATGCAGTGTCGCAAAAACGAGATGCCCCGTCTCGCAGGCGTTTACTGCCGCCTGGAAAGTATTCACGTCTCTTAGCTCCCCGAGCAGTATTATATCCGGATCTTCTCTCAATACATGCTTCAGGGCGGTTGTGAAAGAAGACGTATCTATTCCCACCTCTCTCTGGTCGATGACAGATTTATCATCTCTGTAAAGATATTCTATGGGGTCTTCTATGGTAACGATGTGCTTTTCCCTCTGCCGGTTGATGTTCTGTATCATGGCGGCGAGAGTAGTTGATTTGCCGCAACCGGTAGGTCCCGTCACAAGAACGATGCCGTCCGGATAAAGGGAAATCTGCGAAAGAACTTCCGGCAGGTTGACTTCTGTAAAGGTGGGTATCGCGTCCTTTATTCTTCTGAAAACCAGCCCCGTATAACCTCTCTGCTTAAATGCATTTACCCTGTATCTGCCTACCTCCGGATCGTCAAAAGCGAAATCGGCTTCATTGGTATCGTTGAATAATTTAAGCTGCCCTGCCTTCATCACCTTGCCGACGATATCGTCAATATCCTCTCTTGTTAGGACGCCGTCCCACGCCTCGTAAGACTGCAGTTCTTTTTTTATGCGGAAGATTGGTTTTCTGCCGAACTTGATATGCAGGTCTGAAGCGTCTTTTTCCTTCATGTACTTCAGCAGTTCAATAAAAGTTTTCATTTTTCTGCTTCAGTTTTTCCGTCCCTGGCTGCCTCTTCCATGACTACCTGAATCGGGTCATGCTCCCTGCTTTCCGCAAAAGCGCCCGCGCCGTTTATGACCGAATGAGTCCTTGCGGCAAGTCTGCATATCAACTCGTACATATTGGAATTCTTGTCAAATTTATCCAGCAGTTTAAGATTTTTATTCATTTTTCACTCTTCGCTTTTTACCCTGCGTCCGCTGTTTTCACTGTACCAGCCTGATTACGGCCATCTTAGAATTGTCGCCTGGCCTGGGAGCCAGTTTTATTATGCGGGTGCATCCGCCGTTCCTGTCTTTGCATTTTCCCGCGAGTTCCTTCACCTTAGCAATGCTCGGCGCATGGCTCAATATTGAGTTTATCCGTCTGTAACTCGCCAGGTCTCCCGTTTTTCCGAGAGTTATTATTTTTTCCACTGTTCTCTGCAATTCCTTGGCTTTGGCTTCAGTGGTCGTTATCTCGGCATGCTCGAAGAAACTTATTGCCATGTTTCTTACCAGTGCTTTGCGGTGCGATTTATTCCTTCCGATTTTCCTTATATTTTTCTTGTGCCTCATTTTTCCCGCCTCTTATTTTTACGATTCCTCGCTCTTCTTTAAGCTAAGCCCCATTTTAACAAGGGCCTTGTCCACTTCCTCTATTGATTTCTTTCCGAGGTTCCTTATCCCCTCAAGTTCTTCCCGCGGAACGGCAAGCAATTCTTCAAGCGTATCTATTTTCTTTGAAACAAGCCCGTTTAAAACCCTTGTGGTCAGCTTGAGTTCGGATATGGACATTTTCAGATTTACGGATGTTTTCCTGTCTTCCTTCTTGCCTTCGCTCTTTTTATCTTTAGCTTCCTCTCCCACTCTCTGGTTTTCGCCTATTATTGAAAAATGCCTGTTCATCAGGCCCGTCACTTCCTTCACCGCATCCTTGGGAGAAATGGCGCCCGTAGTCCAGACTTCCAGTATAAGTTTTTCATAGTCTACAAACTGTCCCACCCTTGTATTTTCAACGTTAAATGAGACTTTTCTTACCGGAGAAAAAATTCCGTCAATCAGAATTGTACCTATAGGGGGCCTTGATTTGATAAACTTCATTTTTTCCTGCGGCATGTACCCTCTGCCCCTGGTGATTTCTATCTGGAATTTTATTGCTTTGTCCGAAGAAAGCGTTGCGATATGCAAATCCTTATTAAGGACTTCAGCGCTCTCATCGCTTATAAGGTCCCCAGCGCAAATCTCTTCTTTACCGCTTATTTTTACTTCCGGCGTTAAATGCGGAAATTCTTTTATGTTTGGTTTCAGCACAACCTGTTTAAGATTCATTACTATCTCAATAACGTCTTCCTTGATCCCTTTTACCGTAGAAAATTCATGCGAAACTCCGTCAATCTTTAAAGCCGTTATCGCAACGCCTTCAATTGACGAGAGCAGAATCCTTCGCAGGGCGTTTCCTACGGTTACTCCGTATCCTCTTTCAAGAGGTTCTATGACAATCTTACCGTAATTATCCCTGTATGTTTCTTTCTCCCAAACCACTCTTTCAGGAAACACAAATTCTTTCATATCTTCATCCCCTTTACCCCGAACCGACGTTTTCTGTCGTTGCGAGGCGTATTATGCCGCGGCAATCTCAACCTTATTAATCTCTCATAGAGATTGCTTCGCATCCGCTCTCAATGACAATCTTGTGCGGGGTTATGATTCTTATCTTTCCCCTGCCCTGATTATTTTGAATACAGGTTGACAATCAACTGTTCGTTTATCGGAAGCGTAACTTCGTCCCTTAACGGCGCCCTGACAACACTTATGCTCAAGCTTTCGTTATCAATCTGCATCCATCCGGGGATTATGTGCGTCTTGTACTCTTCAATGCAACCCTTGACCTGTTTTAAATATTTACTGTCAGGATGCAGTTGAACTACATCGCCTTGCTTCACAATATAACCCGGCCTGTTCAGCCTCTTTCCGTTAATCCTGATTTCACCGTGGTTTACCAACTGCTTCGCCATTCTTCTCGAATAAACCCAGTTTGCCCTGAAAACCGTATTGTCCAGACGGCTTTCAAGCAGTTTAAGCAGGTTTTCTCCGGTTATACCCTGTTGTTTCTTCGCCATGTCAAAATATCTGCGGAACTGTCTTTCCAGTACGCCGTAGTAAATTTTGACCTTATTTTTTTCCATTAACTGTATGCCGTATTCCGATATCTTTCTGCGTTTTACAAATGCGCCTTTTTTCTTCTTTTTGCTGTCGCGTATGTCCACAGGGCATTTTGCGGATTCGCATCTTTTGCCTTTAAGATACAGTTTGGAGCTGTATTTTTTGCATATTTTGCAAACCGGTTTGGTCATCTTGGTCATTTTTAATCTCCTTTACTCCGAACCCCTCTTTGCTAAACCCTATTGTGAGGAGTTTCGTTTTTCCTGCTCTTACTCTGAACCGACGTCCCGCACTTACACCTTTCTTCTTCTGGGCGGCCTGCATCCGTTATGAGGAATCGGGGTAATATCCTTTATGGAAATCACATTCAGCCCGGCGCCCTGCAGAGCCCTTATAGCTGTTTCCCTGCCCGAGCCCGGCCCCTTCACAAAAACGTCCACTTCTCTCATATTGAAAAGCGCCTGGCTCTTTTTTGCAAGGTTTTCCGCCACCAGCTGTGCTGCAAAGGGAGTGCCTTTTCTTGTTCCCTTGAATCCCGCCGTTCCGCCGCTACCCCATAAAAGAACCCTTCCGTTTACATCCGTTATGGTAACTACCGTATTGTTAAA
>CAYOWY010000077.1:0-5366 GCA_964407805.1 uncultured bacterium
TCCTAATTAGGAAAATACCATATTTTAGGAAACCTGTCAACCTTTCAGATAATTTTCTTTATCAAAGAATTCTAAAACTCTTATTTAAAGAAAATCCGTATATCAAAGAGGTAGGAAAAAGATAAAAATGGCAATTTTGGCAGAAACTGTTTTGTGTTGGTGTGACCAAAGTGTGACAGAACATTCGTTGGTGATTTTTTAACTTGATTTGCTACAAGAGGTTACAGAAGTCAACAGGCTTTTTTTTGCCAATCTCGAGTCGTGAAGAAGTGTGCCCAAAGTGTGCCATGGAACGTCGTTTTTTGAGATTTTGGACGTGGCTGAAAATTTTCTGATGTTGGCTGTAAGTTTTTGCTATGTAAGTCTTTATACGGGATTGGAGATAAGAGGAAACCTCGTGTTAAAGTTTGAAATCCTGAACTCATAATCCGTTGGTTGCTGGTTCGAATCCGGCCGGGTCCATTTACCCCGAACCCTTCCTGATACACCTTCATAGTGAGGGGCTTCGATTTTGTTTCTCAATTTTATTATCCACAGTCTGAGAACCAGCAACCCAAAGGGTGCAGGGAAAAGCATTTTCCCGCGTGCTCTGCATTGGGGGGAGAATATTAGGAAGGGGGAAACTCCCCCTCCTAAAGAGCAAAGCACTGTATTAACTTTTATAAATGTCTTTACGGTGCCCTATAAGGTGAATGGTAATTATCTTTTTGGGAGGATTTACCGAATACAAAACTCTCCAATGCCCAATTCTGAGTTTACAAAAACGGTTCAGTTTTCCTTTGAGTGATTCATGAATTAGGAAATCATAATTCACGGCGAGCCAAGTTATTTTATACAAAATTCTTTCTGCGGTTGCTTTATCTATCTTATTTATGTCATCAAAAGCGTCAGGAGTAAATTCAACCTTATATTTTTTCAAAGGTGCAATCCTAATTTTGCAGCAACCTTCTCAACAGAAATGTTTTTTTGACTGCTTCCCAATGACTTTTTCAGCCTGGCTTCTATTTCAGGCCGCAACTCTAAATTTCTGTCGGGATCATCTAAAATTTCCAATAGTTTCTCTTCCACAAGCATATCCACAATCGGTTTCAGTTCTTCTACAATAGATTTATTCATTTTTCACTCCGTTTTAACCTGATTGTATGTTACCTATATTCGACATCTTTGTCAATTGCCGCATCTGTAAGAAAAAACGGGGGTGAAAAATTCCTGGTGGTTATGAAATAGTATCGTTTGTGTGACATAAAATGGTGAATTTTATAGTTTTGTGATGGCAGAATAATTGCAGCCGAAAATTCTGAAAGGCTTGATAGAGAAGGATTTTAGAGCAGGAAGAGGCTTCGGTTAAATTCACCTACGTTGGACTCATAATCCGTTGGCTGCAGGTTTCCGCCACTGAAACTTTGGCGGACAGGCGGAACAGAGGCACAACTTTTCCTCCAATTATGTATTTATGACTCGCCGATGCGGCGACCGGGCGGAAAAGCCCTCTTCAAACTGTCGTTTGTCAAACCTACTTTTTTAAAATATAATCTACGCATGAACGGAAAAGAGCGCGTATTAAAAGCGATTAAACATGAGACAACAGACAGGGTGCCCGTTGATTTCTGGGCAACGAAAGACGCGGAAAATAAACTGCTTTCCCGGTTCAATCTTAAAGACAGAGAGACGCTTCTTGAGAAACTCGGGATTGATATAAGGCAGGTTTTCCCGGAATACACCGGTCCGCCCCTGCACAGTTTCCCCGACGGCAGCAGGGAAGATATATGGAAGGTCAGGCGCAAAGGGATATCGGCGGGGAATGCAACCTATGACGAGATTGCATGGTACCCGCTTTCAGAGGCCTCTTCAATTGAGGATCTAGAAGAATTTGAATGGCCTTCTCCGGACATGTTCAACATTGGTGACATGGAGGCGGTTTGTGACAGATATGAAAGATATGCCGTACTCTTATGCGATGAGAGGACCAACCGGACAACCGTTCTTCACCAGGGCATATACCTTCGCGGAATGGAACAGATTATGCTGGACATTGCACTCAATCCTGATTTCGTACACGCCTTGTTCCGCAAAATAAGCAAGTTTTACATTGACCTCAACAGGAAAGTCTTTGAGGCGGTTAAAGGAAAGATTGATATCCTTCTCGTGGGAGATGACATCGGCACCCAGAACGGGCTTCTACTCTCCCCTGCGCATATAAGGGAATTTGTCATCCCTTACCTGAAGGAATATGTCCGGCTGTGCAAAGACTTCGGCGTGAAGGCCATGTTTCATTCCTGCGGGGCGATAAGAGAGCTTATACCCGACCTCATAGATGCGGGCTTTGACATTCTGAATCCCATACAGGTGAGGGCATCGGGGATGGTACCTGCAGAACTTAAAAAGGAATTCGGCGGAAGAATCTGTTTCCACGGCGGAATTGACGTCCAGAAAACAATGCCCTGCGGCACGGTTGAGCAGGTGAGAAAAGAGGTGCGCGAGAGGATAGACGTGCTTGGCAAAAGCGGAGGGTATATCCTCGCACCGACGCACAACTTCCAGGCGGACGTCCCGGTTGAAAACATGATAGCCTTCTACGAAGAGGCCGGCAGTCTGAAAGGTTAGCCCCTGTCCTTCTATCCCCCGCACGCTCTCCGCAATTCTAAAATACCTTTTGACTTTGGAAAGAAGGAAGCAGTACAATTTTAACTGCAGTAAATTCCATTAACAATGACCCGAAACAGAGTAAAAGTGCAAGTTGGTTTCGGGGCAAGTTTGTGCCATAAGGTCTGAAGATATACAGTGTAATAAAAAATCACCGAGCGGTACTGAGAACCGACATCCACGCCCTGCCTGTCGGGTGTGGTGGGATTATGTGTCTTCCAGAAGACATCCAGCAGTTTTTCATAAGAAATCTCGTCAGGGTTATATTCCAGAAAAACCGTTTCCGCATGTCCCGTGTCTCTCCTGCAGACCTGTTCGTAGGTAGGACTCTTGAGCGTTCCCCCCATGAAGCCGGCCGCCGTGTAAACAACGCCCTTCACCCCGCGGAACGACGCCTCTACTCCCCAGAAACATCCTGCGGCAAAAGCCGCCTTCTCAAGATGTTTGAACGAACCCGCCTCAACCGGCTTTATCGCAACCGAATTTATGCAGTACCGCTTACCGGAAGGCGGAGGGCCGTCGTCAAAAACATGTCCGAGATGGGCGCCGCAGAGCGCGCAAAGCACTTCGGTGCGCACCATGCCGTAACTGCGGTCTTCTATCGTTGTAATGTTCAGCTCCGATACCGGCTCCACAAAACTCGGCCAGCCCGTGCCGGATTCAAACTTCGCCCCGCCGCGGAATAAATCCGTACCGCAACCCACGCATCGGTAAACATATTCCCTCTTGCCGGACGGCACCGCGCAGCTTCCGCTGAACGGCCGTTCCGTTCCATTCAGCCGCGTCACGCTGTATTGCTCAGGGGTGAGTATACTGCGCCAGGCCCTGTCCGTCTTGTATATCTTATCCAATTCCTCCACCCTGCCCGCAGAGGCGTCAAAAATTGGAATCCTTTCACTCTTTTTCATATCCGCTCCCTTTAATAAAAGTATCGCCGCCGACAGAACCGTTATTACATTCCTTCGCATTTTCACTCCCCTGTACTCTACTTTATATTTAGATGAAAAATACCGCCAAAAGTTCCCCGGGGAAACCAACCCCGGTAAGACTTAATCAATGGACACTTTGAATTTTTAATGTTATTATGAATTCCAACTGAATTGTTAACATTTTTACGCGGGATAATATGAACGGCAAAATCGGCTTTGACAACGAAAAATACCTGCAGCAGCAGAGCGAATCAATCCTCGAAAGAATTAACCTCTTCAAAGGAAAGCTGTACCTCGAATTCGGCGGCAAGCTCCTCTACGATTATCACGCGTCAAGGGTTCTCCCCGGCTACGACCACAATATAAAGATAAAACTCCTCCAGCAACTGAAGAACAAGATTGACATTCTTCTGTGCATATACTCCGGGGATATAACAAAGGGGCGCATACGGGGAGATTTCGGCATCACCTACGACGTGGACGCACTGAAACTGATTGACAGCTTAAGGGAGCACGGCCTTGACATCCGCGCGGTCGTGATAACCCGCTTTGACAATCAATCTCCGGTCATCAAATTCAAAAACAAGCTGGAGCACAGAGGCATAAAGGTCTACCTCCACTCCGCCACCAAGGGATATCCCACCGACGTCAGTACAATCGTGAGCAAAGAAGGCTACGGGAAAAATTCCTACATAGAAACGCAAAACCCCGTTGTCGTGGTAACGGGCCCGGGTCCCGGAAGCGGGAAACTGGCCACCTGCCTCTCCCAGCTTTACCACGACTACCAGAAGGGAGTAAAATCCGGCTACGCTAAATTTGAAACGTTCCCCATCTGGAATCTTCCCCTGAAACATCCGGTCAACATAGCTTACGAAGCCGCCACGGCAGATCTTGAAGATATAAATATGATAGACTCCTTCCACCTGAACGCATACAATAAGAGCGCGGTGAACTACAACCGCGACATAGAAATATTTCCCGTGCTTCAGCGAATTTTGAAGAAAATCATGGGTAAGGACCTGCCCTACCGTTCACCTACGGATATGGGCGTCAACCGCATCGGTTTCGCCATAACCGAAGACGATGTGGTCAAGGAAGCTGCGAAGCAGGAGGTAATCAGAAGGTATTTCCGGTACAACTACGAATACGCCATGGGCGTTGAAACCCAGCAGACAGTGGAAAAAGTAATTCTTCTCATGGAAGAGCTGAACCTGAAGCCGGAGGACAGGCTTGTAGTGGAACCGGCGCGCACGGCGGCGGAAAATCCCAAAAAAGAAATATCGGAAAACTCGGGTATATCCTGCGGAGCCGCTCTTCAGACAACGAACGGAAACATCATCACAGGCCACAACTCGCCTTTAATGACCGCAGCCTCCAGCGTAATACTCAACTCCGTCAAACAACTGGCGGAGATACCCGACAAGATTCACCTTCTTTCTTCGAATATAATAGAACATATCAAGACACTCAAAGGAGAATTTCTGGGGTTGAAAAACGAGATGCTTGACCTTGAAGAGACGCTTATAGCCCTTAGCATCTCGGCGACAAATAACCCCGCCGCGGAGATGGCGATGGAAAAGCTGAAGGAATTGAAAGGATGCGAGGTTCATCTCACGCACATACCGGCTCCCGGCGACGAGATAGGACTGCGCCGGTTGAAGGTCAACCTCACCGCCGACGCCAACTTCCCTTCCAAAGACCTCTTCCTCGGCCAGTAATTGCTTTCCCCATTCCGTTTCAGATTCGGAATGTTTTAAAGTTATTTTTGGAAGTAGGAGGATATTTCTTTGAGTT
>CAYOWY010000078.1:0-5335 GCA_964407805.1 uncultured bacterium
GAATAAGACAGAGGATACGATTATGGTGCAAATAAAACCTTTTAAAGGATATCTGTATAATACCGGGATAACGGGAGATATAAGCAGAGTTATCGCTCCTCCCTGGGATGTTATTGACGATGAGGAAGAAAAAAGGCTTGATTCTTCTTCCCAGTGGAATATCATAAAACTTATTTCAAAGAAAATGGCGCCTGCAGATGCCGACCGCTTTTTTCGCGAGTGGCTGAAAGAAAAAGTTCTTGTCCGGGATTCCTCTGATTCTTTTTACTGCCTGAGGCACGGTTTTTCCCACATGGGCAGGAATTTTGAAAGGTCCGGGATTTTTGCTCTCCTTAAAATAGAGGATTTTGCAAAAGGCAATATCATTCCCCATGAGCATGTTTTTGAGAAACATCATACCAACAGGTATAAACTGATAGAAAAATGCCGTGCCAATTTTTCCCCGGTTTTCATGCTTTACCGTGACGAAGAAAAGAAGATTGAAAAAATCATAGAACGGGCTCCTGTTTTATTTGAAGGAAGCATGAAAGGCGACATGTTGCAGTTTGGCAGGATTGACGGCGGGCAGGATATCAAGAGCGTGACAGACGCGATTAATCAAGGCAAGCTATTTATAGCTGACGGGCATCACAGGTACCAGGCGGCGTTCAGGTTTTTCACGGACAATCCGGACGTGAAAAACGGTTATGTTCTTGTTTTTCTTGTAAACCTTGAATCTCCTGGCCTTATGATACTGCCTACTCACCGTTACATCCCCTACGACGTGTCTTTCTCGGGCAATCTCTCTTCCTTTGAAAAGCATTTTTCCGTTGAAAAAACAGGGGGTCTGGAGAGCATGTTGATAAAAATGTCCGCGAATACCGGCAGGCATATTTTCGGCATATACGAGAAAGGAAGTTTTTACACGATAACGCTGAAGGATGAAAACGTTATTCTTCAGACACCGGAACGGCAGAAACACTCAAGAGACTGGTTTTCTCTCGACAACGTGATACTTAAAACCGCCATTCTTGAAGGGATTTTCAACCTGGGAGAAAAAGAGATTATTTACAGCGCTTCAGCGGAGCACCTGCTTGACGAATACTCAGCAAGGAACGAAGGAGTAATAGTATTTGTAAATCCCGTAAGCAAGGAATCTTTTCTGAAGATATCTCTCAACAACGAAAAGATGCCCCAGAAAAGCACCTATTTCTATCCCAAGGTCCCCACGGGTTTTGTAATCCACAAATTCTGATGGAACGTTCCTGGTAGCTGCAGGCCAGCCTTCGTTAAAACTACGGCAGGTATACTTTTTTATCCCGGGCTTGTCCGGGACTTGTGCCGGGGCTTCTCCGGTAAGCCTGCGTTGTATTCACTTACTGCTTTTAAAATACTTGCCGGCAGGCAGCCTTTTTACCGGCCAGCTTGCCCGCAGGGGAGACTCGTACACCCCGATTCTTTCAAAGGGCAGGGGTTCTGCTCCCGTTATTCCGAATACAGGGGCGCCCGGCCTGATTCTGAAATCCATCTGTTCCGGGTCAACAAAGAGAATTTTCCCTCCGCTCCAATTGTTGCGCATAATATTATTTCCTGGATTTATCGGGCGGGGAAGCCTTACCAATGGCGTATCTTCACCCAGGTTCCTTTCTATTATATTTTTTTCAGTGCGCCCGAGAGGAAGGATATCTTCAAATACTTTTTTCAGCTGCGGATAACGGCTGCTCCATGGCGGCTGCTTGTACCTGGCCTGTTTTAAAAAGTCTTCGGACCGCGGAAATATGGTATTCAATGTTGTTGCATCCAGCAGGTATGACCTGTCAACCATATCAATACCCATGTTGTTATCTATGAACAAGCTGTTTTCCACGCGGTTGTCGGGTCCGTGGATGTACATGGCTCTGTCGGTATTCTTATGGAAGATATTGCCTTCCATGGTGAATCCTCCGCCCAGTCCGTCAATATACATGCCCGTGACCAGGCTGTGGAATACCTGGGGAGAAGATTCTTCCGTTATGTGATGTATGAAGTTGTATCTCATCACGTTGCCTCTGTCCATAAGGTATTTTGCACCGCTGTGGGTATAAACGGCGCCTCCGTCGCGTCCTTCGTTCATCACGTCGTATATCTCGTTATACTCTATAATATGGTTGCTGCCGCGGAAATACAAGCCCAGGTAAGGAGCGTCATGCAGGAGGTTGTGTTGCGCCCTGTTGCCCGATCCGTATATGGAGATAGCCCGTTTCCCCCCGCTGTGGCTGAACCTGTTGAACCTGTATATATGGTTATTCTCCGCATAATGGCATCCGGGGATCAGTTTTTCTTCATCTCCCCCCGTAACCAGTATGCCTCCTTCTCCCGTATCGTAAATATCGCAGCCCGATATCCCGTTGTTCCATCCGCCGTCTATGACTATTCCCAGGTTGCCCGTGTTGCGCACGGTGCATCCTGCGATAAGATTGCTGCTTCCGCCCTGCATCTTCAAGGCTTTGCGCCATGTGGCTTCAAGGGTCAGTCCGAAAAAAAGCGTGTTTGATGCATTTTTCATCTCTATAATGGGGGAGTTAAGAGTGGAGACTATTATTTCGCTGCCCTCAATTTTGTCCGGAGGGTAAAAATAGAGCTTCCCTGCGTCCCTGTCGATATAAAACTCTCCCGGAGCGGAAAGTTCCGACAGGATGTTGTAAAGATAATAAGGGGTGTTTTTATTCACATACGTATTATAGGGAGGATAATTGACAGGCCACCTTGTATCCGGAGCCATTTTTATAATGCGGTTTTCCTTATCTATGGAGAGCACCCTGACATGCAGCTTGTCCCATGGATGATGGAAATATCCTGCCGCCCATATCTCTTTTTCTTCATCCCACCTTTCCGGCCTGTTTCCTGAATACCTGAACCTGCTCTTTTGAAAAATCCTGCCGTGAGCTTTCCCGTCGCCTTCAGGGTTGACCAGGTCAGCCACATTTTCCCACCCTTCCTTGGGCCAGCGTGCCAGGCGCATGGGTACGGTGTTGTAAAAAAGCTCCATTGCTCCGGGCTGGATAGCGGGATTATGACTTCCTCGGTTGTAGAACTGGCCGTAATCCGTTATACCTGCCTGCTTCAAATCCGCCGCCCATATTTTACCGCGTGCCTCTTCGGGAATGCGCCTCAGAATATTACTGTCTTTCAGAGGCTGGAAATTTGTCAGCTGCCTTCCCCCGATGAGCCTTGCCTCTTCCCCCGGGTAACTGCGGTATACCACCGGGGAATTATCAATCCCTGAATCTTCCTTCCCGAAAATAATGCTCTCCGCGACAAAATATTTTCCGCCCCTGAGGCATACCGTTATCCCGCCTTCCGGCATTCCCTTTTCCTTTATCTTCCGCACCTCTTCCTGCGATCTTTTTATCGTGGCAAAAGGGTTATCTTCAGCGCCTGTGTTTCCGTCGTTCCCCTGCGGAGAAACATATATGGTGTCTTTTGCGGAGTTTATGCGCTCAAAAAGCTTTTCCTGCCTGTTTTTTTCCGCATATCCATCGGCCAAACCTTCTATTGACTCCAGCCTGTCTATCAGCTCTCTCCTGTAACTTTCATGCGGGAAATCGGAAGATTCCTGCTCTTTTAAGAGATTTGCGTACGCGCTCCGGGCAAGGCCGTAATTTCTTTCCGCCCGGTGCATATCTCCCGTGAAAAGGCGTGCCTTGAATAAATGGCTTTCCAGGGCTTCTCTTATTTTCAAAACATTTTCACAGCAGCTGCGCGCCTGCCCATACTCTTTCTGTTCCGCATAAACCTCCGCCTGCCTGAACAGTCCGTATATCCGGTAATAGGGAGTCATTTCGGGCAGTGAAAAGATTTCCCTGTATGTCCTGTGGGCGTTCCCGTAATCCTTTTCAATCCGGTATAATTCGGCAATATTGAAAAGCGCGATTTCCTTTAGAAAATCCTTTTCCGATATTTTTTTCATTGCTTCGTACTCTCTGCGGGCTTCTGCGTATTTTCCTGCGCTCGCAAGCCTGTCCGCCTTTAAAAAGAACCCTGCGGTTTTTCCCTCCGTGCGGGATATTTTTTCCGCACTTGCCGTTTCCGTTATAGAGGCGAGAATCTCCGATTTCTCCTCTTCCGTTTCAGCCAGGCTCAGGGCCCTGTTGAATGATTCAAGAGCTCCGCCGTAATCTTTCATGGAGAGTTTAAGCCTGCCTCTCCCTTCAAAACGGGCATACTCAGGATTCTTCCATTTTCCCGTCTTGATATGGGCTATGGAAGGGTGGTCAAAGTATGCACCCGTATTGCTTGCAAGTACCGCTACTACAGCATTTACAGGTTTTTTGCCCGGGTCGGCATTGTCCTAGTCTCCGTTTGAGGAGGGTATTTTCACCGTGCCTGAAAATTTTGCCCATTCGGGGGATGCCCTGCGGGTGAATCCTGTAAGTGTTCCGCTGTATCTCAAGGAGCCTGTTTCCGTCAGTGAATAAGTGTAAAAGAGGCATGATACTTCTTTACCTTCCGGGTCGCGCGCATAGAAACTTATTTCTATCTCGTCTCCGCCCAAAACGGATTCCTGGCTGCTCCTGAGGTGCCCCCTGACAAAGGCGTACGTGTCTCCGGTGAACGCTTTACCGTCGGAGACAATCTTGTATTCCCTGCTTATATTCTGTGGTGTGCCCGGGTTCAGGCTCCATCCTTTGGGAAAATAGGAAGCGTTCGGGAACGTCCACCCGGCCGGCGCATTGCATAAACTGAACAATACCCATACAAACAATATCTTTGCCGACAGTTTTTTCATTTCTTTTTGTCCCCTTTATAATACTTCCCCGCCGGCAGCCTTTTTACCGGCCAGCTTGCCCTCAGGGGAGACTCGTAAACCCCGATTTTCTCAAAGGGCAGGGGCTCTGCCCCTGTTATGCCGAACACAGGGGAACCAGGCCTCAGCCTGAAATCCAATCCGTCCTTGTCCATGAAGAAAGGGTTCTTTGCTTCCCAGTTATTCCTTATGGTGTTCTTTGCCGGCTGCACCACGCCCGTCAGGAAAGGGGTTCCAATACTGATATTTCTTTCTATGCAATTATTCTCAATCCTGCCCAGTGGTAGGGAATCTTCCAGTATTTTTGCGAGCTGCGGGTACCTGTTGCTCCAGGGAGGCTGTTTGCCCCGGGCAAGTTTCAGCCTTTCCTCCCATGGGGGAAGCGAGGTGCTAATCTTCGCGGCATCAAGAATCCATGACCTGTCGGACATGGTTATTCCCGCGTTATTGTCCACGAAGAAATTATTCTCTATGCGGTTGTCGGGTCCGTGCGCGAACATTGCTCTTTCCGTGCACATGTACAATATATTTCCCAGCTTTGTAACTCCCCCGTTAAGCGCATCTACGTAT
>CAYOWY010000079.1:0-5323 GCA_964407805.1 uncultured bacterium
GGAGATAATACCGCCGGTTAAACAAACGGCAAAGGGCGGCATCTTCAAAAACAGCAGCAAAAGCGTAAAAAGATGAATCGTATCCCCTCATAAAGAAAGAGACATATGAAGGATTCGGGGTAAAGAAGAAAAAACAGGAAGTTTTTTGCGGAAATTTCTTTGACACGGAAGATATACCGGAGTAAAATGGGTGCAATAAGACAGAACTTCAAGTTAAAACAGTTCTTTTTCAAAGTCAAATGGAGTATATCAATTAAAGCAGGGAGATATATTAGAATATGAAGTGAATCTTGAAACGGAACAGGGCGTACCGGAAATGCATGTTTTCAGGGTATCCCTAATCTCTCCACAAGGAAAAGAGGTAAGCTATTATTCAAAAAACTTTAAAGCGGGGGAAGGAAAACTTGCCGGAAAAATCCAGCTTTCTCTAAACGAATATCCCGGAATATGGAAGATAAGAATAAAGGATATCGCTTCAGGCGCGACCTCGCAAAAAGATTTTACTGTTGGAAAAGTTGATAGGTTATACCGATGACAAGAAAGGAATTGAATTTAAAGATATTTGAGGGCACAGCTGATGGAATTCTCTGGCAGCCGAGATTGGAAGAGTGGATAAAGCGTCACAGGGCCGCAGGGACGCTGCCGGAAAGATATTCCGAACTGACAGACCTTGAAATCTACGACAGTCTCGGCTGTTCCGTCAGGTATGCCGCTTCCGCCGGTATGCAAGAGTACTACGCTGTGCCGGCAGAGGTTTTTGAAAGAAAGCTGGAAGATAACCATGTAGAGAGCATACTTAGGACGGAGAAGGGGGATTTAAGGACTCTCTACCAGACGGCAGAGATTGGCGGCGGATACGGTGAAAACAGGAGAATGGTTGAGTTTCCCGTGAAAACCGCAGAGGATATAAAAAAACTCACATATCTGAAAAAGAACCGGCGTTTCGCCGCAGTCCCCGAACTCTTCGGGGAAGCCGCAGGCAGGGTGGGGAAAAGGGGCGAGCCGACCATTTTTCTGCCCGGAGCCGGTTTTACTGACCTCATAAAGATATACTCGGGACTGCTGGATACGTTCTACCTGCTCAATGACTATCCTCTGGAGGTGGAAGAATATCTTGAAGCCTGTGAAGAAAGCGACCTGCGTGCGGCGGAAGAAGCATTTAAACTGCCCTGCAGAATTTTCAATCTTGGAGACCACGCAACCAACGA
Organism: uncultured bacterium; assembly: GCA_964407805.1. Taxonomy (GTDB): domain Bacteria; phylum Ratteibacteria; class UBA8468; order B48-G9; family JAFGKM01; genus JAFGKM01. Next base: position 1,209 of record CAYOWY010000079.1, read on the forward strand.
ATTCACGCCGCCTCCCATACTTGCAAAATACATGCTTCCGAGGTGGCAGAAAATCAGCGCGTTGATGACGCAAAATGGGAGATTCGTGCACAGCCACTGGGACGGAAATTCGAAACTTATACTTCCATACCTGAAGAAATCCGGCCTGCACGGAGTAGAAGCGCTGACTCCCGCTCCGATGTGCGATATGACTCTGGAGGAGATAAAAAAGGCCGTGGGAGACAACATGGTAGTACTGGACCTTATCCCCGCTATATTCTTCCTGCCTTCCTATCCCATGAAAGACCTGCTGACATTCACGGAGAGGGTAATAGAGATGTTCGCTCCAAGACTGATACTGGGGGTTTCCGACGAGATTTCGCCGGCCGGCGAGATTGAAAAGATAGAGGCGATATCGGAGCTTATTGACAGAAAATACGGCCTTGCCGAATAATTAAGCTTTATAATTGACCGGGGGGGAAATGAGTGGATAAACTCAAGCTTTGGGAAGAGCAGGTAAATAACCTTCGAAAAATTCTGGACAGAAAGCTTTCTTTTGTCAATTGCAGGATTGCCAGCGGCATTGACAACGGAGAATTACAGCAGGTTGACGATAGCTTATGGTCCGAAATGAACAATGCTTCAACATGGACGGCGCAGAAAGCGCCTGTTTATTTAAGAAAGAAGATTTTTTTGCCGGCTGAAATAGAAGGAATAAAGATTGAAAACAGCAGTGTTGACCTTAACTTTGTTTTTCCTTCGGGCGTTGAACTGTTCATTAACGGAGAAAGCGTCTATTCCCATAAATACTGGGCTGACATAAGAGCAACGCCTTTCCCTCTGTTGAAAAAGCTTAAAACTCCGGAAGAAAAACTGATTGTTTTCAAGGTTGCTCAATTGGACGGAATGAGGTTTTTTTCTGCCTGTGTAACGGTCAGCAATATAGAAAACATCTTTTTCCAGCTTAACTCCATTTTGTACCAGGTAAGGTTTGCCTTTAAGATTGCTGAAAAGAAGAAGTCTCTCCGGCGATATGCCGAAGAAGCATTGGAGATTCTTAATCCCGATAAAATTGCATATAGAAGGTGGGATGAAGCCATAAAAGATATAGAAAAGATAGAAAATATCCTGGAAGCTTTCAGAAAACATGCAAGAGAATTCCGTGTTCATCTTATCGGGCATGCGCACATTGACATGAACTGGCTGTGGGGTTACGAAGATACGGTTGATGTCTGCCTCCGGGATTTTAAGACGGTGAACCGGCTCATGGATAAATACCCCGGACTTACCTTTTCGCAGAGCCAGGCGCAGGTATACAGAATAGTTGAAGATAATGACAGGGCGCTTTTCAATAAGGTGAGGCAGAAAATTAAAGAAGGCAGATGGGATGTAACCGCCTCTTCATGGGTGGAAGGCGACCTGAACATCTCCTGCGGCGAAAGCATAGCCAGGCATCTTCTTTATGCTGGAAAATACGCGGAGGAAAAACTCGGTGCCGAAAACAGGGTTTTCTGGTCCCCCGATACCTTCGGGCATCCCGCGACAATCCCTTCAATCCTTGCAGGCGCAGGTTTGAAATACTACTATTTCACGAGGTGCGGCAAAGGTAGGCCTCTGTTCCGATGGCAGGGCCCCGATGGGAAAGAAATCCTGGCGTTCAACAGTCTTTATATAAATCATATTGCCCCCGAAACTCTTTTCCCCGAGATGTTCAGGTGCCACGATTCCTGCGGATTAAGTGATTTCATGTTCGTTTACGGGGTGGGAGACCACGGCGGCGGCCCGACGGAAGCGGATATAAGGATGAAGTATCTGCTTGAGCAGAAACCGGTTGTTCCGGAACTTGTGTTTTCCACAACGGATAAATATTTCGGAGCTATAGAGCAACACAGGAATAAGCTGCCCATGGTTAAGGAAGAACTTAATACCATATTTGAAGGTTGTTATACCACCCACTGCGACATAAAAAGAGAAAATAGGGAATGCGAAAATCTTCTTTTGTCCCTCGAATCTTTGAGTGCCGTTGCAGGTCTTCACGGATGTGAAATACCTGAAAAACAAATGGGAGAAATGTGGCAAAAGACTATGTTCAACCAGTTTCACGATATTCTTGACGGCTCGGCTATACATTCATCCTACGACTATTCTTCAGCCCTTGCCGATGATGTCAAAAACAAAGCTGCGGCTCTTGTTAAAGAAGCTGTTCAAAAGATAGCGCCGGCGGAGAAATCGGATCAATCGTTTGTATTCAATCCCCTCGGATGGGAGAGGACGGCGGTCATAAATTCATTGGAGGAGAGACTCTGCGGATACGGTTATAAAACCATTTCTTCCGTAAAAAAAGGAGAGGGCAGGAACGGTAAATTTGTAAAACCGTCTGAGGATGAACATGAAAATGAATTTTACCGTATCAGGATAGACGGCACAACAGGACTCATAAGGGAGCTTTACGACAAAAAAAGCAGGCGCGATGTGCTGTCCCCATGCCAGCATATAAAAGAAGTTCCCCCGTCATGGTGGGCGGAGAAGGCGGGTAATCTTCTAAGCGTTTCATGGGAAAAACCGCACCCCATGAGCGCATGGATTATAGGCAACATATACCGGGTTGACAACCTGCTTGATGCAGAAACCGTGGAGACGGAAGAAACCGGAGGCACAATTACAGTGAAGATAAAAAGAAGTTATATGGAGTCCACCATACTGCAAAAAATCATTCTCTATCCCGGCTTTCCGTTCATTGACTTTGAAAACGAGATAGACTGGAGGCAGCAGGGAAACGACAGGGATGGCGTGCCTATGCTCAGGGTAAACTTCAATTCAAGGATGAAGAATCCCATGGCGTTTTTCGAGGTTCCTTTCGGGGCGGTGGAAAGAGAATGTCTTCCCAAGGAATACCCGGCTTTGAGATGGGCCGGGTTTAACAGCGGAAATTACTGGATAGCGCTTTTCAATAAGGACAAGCATGGATATCATGTTGACGGGAACAACCTCTCTCTTACTCTTCTGCGGAACCCGTATGAACCCGACTCCCTTCCCGACAGCGGCCTCCACAAAATCTCTTACCGGCTTTTCTTCGGCAAATCGGACATTCTTGGAATTACCAGGGCGGCATGGGAATATGACTGTCCGCCCTTAGTGGTCCGGGGCAAAGCCGCTGCGCAAGAGTTTTTTCCATTTAAAATCGCGGGAGATGTTCTGCCGTCCTCTTTCAAAAAAACGCTCGGAAGAGATTCTTATATCCTGCGGTTGGTTGAAGTCCTCGGCGGGAAACAGAAAGTCGAGATTGAATGTATAAAACCTGTAAAAAAAGCTTATCTTACGGATATTGCGGAACGCAGGAAGAAAAAAGCAACCGGCACAAAAGCCAAGAAAATAAGCCTCAATCTCAATCCTTTCGAGATTCTGACTCTGGAAATGGAATTCTGAATAATATAAACGAGGAGTTTGCTATGACAAAAAATGCAGGATCTGCAGACTGGTTTGCTTCCGCGCGCTACGGTATGATTATTCATTTCGGACTCTACAGCATACCCGGCAGGGGAGAATGGGTAATGAACAGGGAAAGAATTTCCTCTTGTGAGTATCGCAAGCTTGCAGATAATTTTAATCCTGTGTTTTTTGATGCGAATAAAATATGCGAAACTGCCGTTGAAGCGGGCATGAAGTACATAGTATTCACGACGATGCACCATGACGGGTTCAGGATGTACGATACCGCTCTAAGCGATTTCTCTTCCTCAAAGACCTCTGCGCGCCGGGATTTCGTAGGCGAGATTGTTAACGCTGCCAGTAAGCACGGATTGAAGATAGGTTTATACCACAGTCTGAACAACTGGTTCGATTCTCCGGATGCGGTTGACGCTCTTGAGAACAAGGAGAAATACGAGATATTTATTGAAAACACCTTTGCGCGCATAAGGGAACTGCTTACCAAGTACAATCCGGTCGATATAATGTGGTATGACGGCTGGTGGCCTTTCGATGCAACAGGGTGGAAAGCCGAAGAGATGAATGAGATGGTCCGGTCCATACAGCCCGGCATCATAGTCAACGGAAGGAACGGCCTGCCGGGCGATTTCGCAGCTCTGTAAGAATCATACCGTGCTGCATGGTCACAGGGCAGGCCGCCGGGATAG
>CAYOWY010000080.1:0-5322 GCA_964407805.1 uncultured bacterium
GTTTTAAGAATCCTTGACAAGACCTCTATGCTTAAAGGGCTTGAGGAGCTCGGGTTTCTTCCGGATGACCTTGCGAAATGGACTGAACTGCTGAAATATACGGGAGGCCTGGTACTCGTCACAGGGCCCACGGGTTCCGGAAAAACAACAACGCTTTATGCCGCGCTCCAGACGCTTAATACAATGGACAGGAAGCTGATGACGGTTGAAGAGCCGGTTGAATATCAGATTCCGGGCATAAACCAGACACCCGTAAATGCCGACATAGGACTTTCGTTCGCAGCTGTCCTGCGGTCTTTCCTGCGCCAGTCGCCGGACGTCATCCTCGTAGGGGAAATCAGAGATTTTGAAACTTCCGACATTGCTCTCCGAGCGGCTCTTACCGGCCATCTTGTATTCAGCACTCTGCATACCAACGACGCTCCCGGCGCCATTACCCGTCTTACAGACATGGGTGCACCTCCTTTTCTTATCGCCTCGTCGGTGCAGGGAATTATGGCACAGCGTCTGGTAAGGGTTCTGTGCTCCTACTGTAAAGAGAAAATAGAACCGGATGAGCAGATGAAGCAAACATTGCGTGTTAAAGAGGGAGAAGAGCTTAATGTTTGCAAGCCGAAAGGATGCAATGAATGCAACTTTACCGGTTTCCGCGGCAGACTCGGCATATTTGAGATTTTTTCCATGAACGATGAACTCCGGGAACTGGCTCTCAAGAGGGTAGGAACATCCGAGATACGGGATGCGGCAAGAAGGGCGGGAATGAAGCTGATGGTTGAAGACGGCTACGAGAAGGTTAAAAGAGGCATTACAACACTTGACGAAGTATATACGGTAACGGGAGAATGAGATGCCGAAGAAAATAGAGGAACTTCTTACTATGCAGGTTAAAGCAAACGCTGCTGACCTGCACCTTAACGTGGGGCTTCCTCCGATGTTGAGGATGCACGGCGGGCTGACAAAGGTTGATAACGAACCTCTCACTCCGGAAGATACCGCCAATTATATGAAAGCCATAACCTCCAGGGAACACCAGGAGGAACTTCAGAAGATAGGCGGCACGGATTTCGGTTTTGCCTTCAAGGACCTTGCCAGGTTCAGGGTCAGCGTTTTCAAGGAAAGAGGCAGTGTTGCCATGGCCTTGAGGCTGATTCCCTACAAGTTTCTGACATTTAACCAGATTGGGCTTGAGGAAAAGACTATGAGGTATCTTTTAACAAGGCCCAGGGGTCTTATACTTGTCGTCGGCCCTACAGGTTCAGGCAAGACTACCACTCTTGCCTCTATGGTGGACTGGATTAATCAAAACCTTGACAGGCATATTATTACGGTTGAAGACCCGATAGAATATTATCACGGGCATAAAAGGTCCATCGTGACTCAAAGAGAGCTCGGAGTGGACGTTCCTACTTTTGAAGAAGCGCTCCGGAGAGGATTGCGGCAGGACCCGGACGTTTTCCTCGTTGGGGAAATGAGAGACCTTGATACAATTGAAGCCGCTATTACGGCTGCGGAAACAGGCCACATTGTTTTTGCAACACTGCACACTACGGGTGCTCCCAGGACAGTTGACAGAATCGTGAACGTTTTCCCCGTAGCCCAGCAGGAGCAGATAAGAGTTATGCTTTCGGTGTCAATACTTGCCATAGTATCACAGGTTCTTTTGAAGCGCGTGGATAAACCCGGGAGGGTTGCCGCTTTTGAGTTGATGCTTGCAACTACCTCAATACAGAACCTTATACGCGAAAGGAAAACTTACAGGATAGTTTCCGAAATACAGACCGGCGGCAAGATGGGGATGGTTACCATGGACTCTTTTCTCATGAATCTGTTCAGGGAGGGGAAGATAAATTTTGAGGACGTCCTTACGTATGCATACGACCCCACATCCGCAAAAGCGGAACTGGCGTCTGAAGGATTGATTGACGAATCCATGCTTTCCATGCAGACGGAGGGCATAGCCGACGTTAAGCTTGACAGGGAAAAAAATGGCTGAGAAAAAACTTTTAGGACAGATGTTGATGGAAGAAGGGGTTATTACCGAGACGGAGTTGAAAAGGGCCCTTGAAAACCAGAGAAAGACAGGGCATTTTCTCGGAAGAATTCTCGTTGATCTGGGATTTGTTGAAGAAAAGGAATTGAAGCGTATTCTAAGTATTCAGGCCGGGATTGAGATGATAGACCTGAAGAATACTCCGATAGACAAGAAAGGCGTGGAGGTTTTCCCTTCTGCTCTTGCAAAGACCTATAATGCCGTTCCGGTGAAGCTTGAAAGAAATATGCTTACCCTAGCCGTAGGCGACACCCTTAGCCTTAACATACAGGACGATATATCGTTTATTCTCGGCTATAAGACAAAAATGGTGCTTGCCGATGAAAACGATATAAGGGATGCCATAGAGACAAATTACGGCAAGGAAATAGAGACGATAGACGACCTTGTAAAATGGCTCGCCCAGGACGTTGAGGAGATGGAAGAGCTTGATGCGATTGCCAGCCAGGGCGAATATGCAACTATCACCTCGCTTGAAGAAATAGCTTCGCTTCCCCCCGTAGTAAAGCTTTTTGACCTTATACTTTTACAGACGGTAAGGGATAACGCTTCCGACGTGCATCTGGAGCCTTTTGAAGAAGACTTCCGCGTAAGATACAGGGTTGACGGAGTTTTGTACGACCTGGTGCATCCTCCGCGTGGACTTTCTTTCGCTCTTTTCTGCAGGTTTAAAATCATGGCGGGCATGGATATTGCCGAGAGGCGTCTGCCGCAGGACGGCAGAATAGAGCTGTCCATGATGGGCAGGGCCGTTGACCTGCGTATAAACACGGTTCCCACCGTTTTCGGAGAATGCCTTGCCATAAGAGTGCTTGACAGGGCGAAAACCATTTTTGAGCTTGAGAACCTCGGCCTGGACCACAGCAATATGGTAAGGGTTGACAGCATCATAAAAAAACCCAACGGTATAGTGCTTGCCACCGGTCCTACCGGTTGCGGCAAGACCACAACGCTTTATGCCGTGTTAAGGAAGCTCAACACGCCAGATGTCAAGGTGATAACCACGGAAGACCCGGTGGAATACATGCTGGAAGGTTCAATACAGGTGCCCATCAGGGAAAAAATAGGGCTTACTTTCGCAAAATGCCTAAGGAGTATATTGAGACAGGACCCTGACATCATCCTGGTCGGGGAGGTCAGGGACTTTGATACGGCCCAGATGGCAATACAATCTTCCCTGACAGGACATCTTGTTTTGAGCACGCTCCATACAAACGACGCGCCAAGCACAATTATGAGGCTCATAGATATGAAGATAGAACCGTTTCTTCTTGCGTCCACGATAGAAGGAGTTGTCGCCCAGAGGTTGTTAAGGGTGCTTTGTCCGCGGTGCGAGGAGGAATACAGGCCCTCAAAAAGTGAATTATTTGAAGTGCGGATGTCTGACGAAGATGCGGCCAAAAGAAAATTTTATAAACCCAAGGGCTGTCCGTTCTGCAGAGGGGGATATAAAGGACGTATTGCACTTTTTGAGATACTTATACCCACGGAGCCTTTCTGGCAGGCGGTTTTTGACGGCAGGCCTCTGGGAGAAATCAGGAGGATTGCCGTTGAACACTGCGGAATGAAAACTTTGCTTGATGATGGACTTGACAAGATAAATGAGGGTATAACATCATTGGAGGAAGTTGCGAAAGAAATACACGGCTATTAAGAATAAGAAATACGATAGATAATAGTTATACAGTGGAGATACAATAGTATCGCGCAAAAGGAATTTGCGTATAGCAGGGACAAAGGCTCTGTATAACGAGCAATGAAGTTCTAATATAAAAAGGTGTAATCATGGGACAATTTCAGTACAATGCGATGGAACCGGGCGGCAAGCCGATAACCGGGACGATAGAGGCGGGACAGATGCAGGAAGCCGTCTCAAAGCTTAAGGGCATGGGATATTTTGTTACCAGCATTTCCCCTGCGAAGGCCTCCGCCGTTAAAAAAGAGGCTAAAGAGAAGCCTGCCGCGTCATCCAAGGCTGTCGGGAAGAAAAAGTCTGCCGGCATGAGCCTGTCCATCGGCGGAAACAAGATTAAAACCAAAGAGTTGATGATAATCACAAGACAGCTCGCAACTCTTGTCGGTTCGGGATTGCCGTTATTGAGGTCGTTGAGGGTTTTGAGGGAGCAGAGAAAAGGAGGAGCGGCAACGGTTCTCGGTAAAGTGGCGGAAGATATTGAAAGCGGCGCATTGTTTTCTGAAGCTCTTGCGAAACATCCCAAGAGTTTCCCCAGAATTTATGTTTCAATGGTAAGGGCGGGAGAAGCGGGCGGCGCCCTTGAATCGGTTTTAAACCGGCTCGCGGAATTCATGGAAAAAGAGGCTAAACTTAGAGGCAAGATAAAAGCCGCCATGGCATATCCTCTCGTAATTCTCGTTGTCGCCGTGGGCATACTGACCTTCATCATGTTGAAGATAGTTCCCACCTTCATACAGATTTTTGCAGATATGGAGGCGGGCGACCTTCCGGGGCCTACCGTACTTCTGATGAAGATATCAAACCTTTTGACTCAACGGTTTTATCTGATAATAATTTTTGTGGTGGCGATGGTTATTCTTTTCAGGATAATGAACAAGGTGAAATTTACCAAGTTTTATATTGACATGGCAAAAATGCGGGTCCCCGTTTTCGGACCGGTGGTCTCAAAAACGATAGTTGCGAGATTTGCCAGAACTTTCGCGACTCTGATTACCAGCGGTGTGCCGATACTTCAGTCGCTCCAGATAGTCAGGGACACGACCGGCAACGAAGTGGTTTCAAAAGGTATTAACGAGATAAGGAACAGGGTAAGGGAAGGAGAGGGCATTGCAGGGCCCATGCTAAGGTCCAAGGTGTTTCCTCCCATGGTTAACAATATGGTTGCGGTAGGCGAGGAAACAGGAGCAATGGACGCCATGCTTGAAAAGATAGCGGAAGCCTATGAGGCCGAGGTTGATGCGGCGGTCTCGGCAATGACCGCTATGCTTGAACCGCTGATGATAGTTTTTCTGGGAGGTATAGTAGGATTTATCGTTATAGCGCTTTTCATGCCCCTGATAAAACTGGCCATGGGGCTTTCCGGAGGCTGAACGGAAGTGCGGTTTCCGCACAGAGGAGGGATGAAAAAATGGGAAAGTTTATTAAGAAACGATGTATGCTGAATGCTGAACGCTCGGGTTTTACTTTAATAGAACTTCTTGTTGTCATAGCGATTATCGGAGTGCTTGCGGCACTGCTTCTGCCTACGCTGGCAACTGCCCGCGAACGGGCAAGGAGAACCACCTGCGTGAACAAC
>CAYOWY010000081.1:0-5300 GCA_964407805.1 uncultured bacterium
CCGATAGCCGTAAGCATCTCCCTGATTTCTTCGTCGGTATGCGGTGTATAGTTCATTTTAAAGGGTTTTGACATATTCTTCGTACTGTTCGGAAGTCATCAGTTTCTTTTTCTCTTCCTCTTTGTCTTCAATCTCAAGCGTTGCGAGCCAGCCCTCGTCATAAGGCGAGTTGTTCAGGGTTTCGGGCGACTCTGTAAGCTTCCCGTTGACCGAGGAAACCTTCCCTGAGACAGGGCTGAATATGTCGGATGCCGCCTTCACAGATTCAACCGTTCCCAGCCGGCCGAACTGCTCTACGTACGCACCCGGCGCTGACATTTCCACGAAGGTTATGTCGCCGAGAGTGTGTACCGCGTATTCCGTAATCCCGACCGTGGCCTTCGCCCCCTCTATTTTAACCCATTCGTGCTCTTTTGAGTATAAAAGTCCTTTTCTCACTTCCATGTTTTCTCTCCTTTGACCATTGCAAAGAGTTGCTTTTTTGTTATAACCGAGCACTCAATCTGCGGGCTGTTTTCAACTCCTGCCGAAACACTGCCGGCGGTTAAATCAACTCCCGCATTCACGTATGCAATCCCTATTCCCCTCTGCAGGGACGGTGAAAACGAGCCGCTCGTTACAACACCGGCCGCCGCACCGCCGATAAAAATCTTGTGGCCGTGCCTCGGAGACTGCCGTGAAGAAGAAAGAAGGAAAATAATTTTCTTTCCCGGCTGTTTCGCTTTCAGCGCCTGCCTGCCCGTGAAATCGTGCGAAAAATCAACGAACTTTTTCATCCCCGCCTCAAGAGGCGTGGTATCCTCGTCCATATCCTGCCCGTAAAGGGGAAGCCCCGCTTCAAGGCGCAGGGTGTCCCTCGCACCCAGTCCGGCGGGCTTCACCCGGCCGTCGCGCAAAAGAGCATCCCATACCTCTTCCGTCTTTTCTCTTTTTGTGTACAGTTCATATCCCTTTTCGCCAGTATATCCGCTGTAACTGACGATGGAATCGCTCCCCATTACGCTGTAACTGCCGAAATCATAAAAAGAAAGTCCTGCGAGGTCAATCCCCAGAACATCCTTAAGGACGTCCGCCGAGAGAGGGCCCTGAACGTCAATCTTATCCATAAAAGCGTCGGCATCGGCCAGCGCTGTCTTTGTAAGACGGGAAGAAACCCATTTCATGTCTTTTTCTTTTGTACCGGCATTTGCCACGAGCATGTACTCTTCCGGGGAAACGGCATATACCAGGGCATCGTCCACTGCGCCGCCTTTTTCATTCAGGATGAAACAGTAGCGGCACCTGCCCATGCGCAGTTTCTTCACATCCGCAGTCACTATCATGCCCAGCTCTGAGGCCGCTTCTTTTCCCTTGAGGATAAACTTTGCCATGTGGGATGTGTCAAAAACCGAACAGCTATTCCTGCACCAGAGATGTTCCTTGACGATGCCCTCGTACTGCAGGGGCATAAGGAATCCGGCAAAATCAACAATGCGCGCCCCTGCCCTTTCGTGGGCATTGTACAAGGATGTTTTTTTCATCAGGTTATTTGCTGCGAAATAAATTTCGTAATAAAATAACACATTTTAGACGGTTTTGCAAAACGATTTAACTTGCCCCCTCACCCTACCCCTCTCCCCCAAGGGTAGAGGGAAGTCTGCAGGTTCAAGAGAAGGAGAAGATGAGGAAATTATTAGGATTTGTTGCGGAGAGATGGAAAAGGGAAGGCGGATATAAGGAAATCCTCGTGCTTTCTTTCCCCCTTATCTTGAGTACAAGCACCTGGGCGATACAGCACTTTGTCGACAGGATGTTTCTCTCATGGTATTCGGCAGAAGCCATCGCCGCATCCATGCCGGCGGGTATGCTCAATTTCATGATAATGAGCCTGTTCATCGGCACCGCATCTTTTGCAGGCACCTTTGTGGCGCAGTATTACGGAGCAGGGAGGTTTGACAAGATAGGGAAGATTGTATGGCAGGGGTTCTACGTGGGGCTGGCAGGCGGGCTGGTGCATCTTTTCATCATGCCTTTCGCGAGCCATATCTTCAATTTCGCAGGCCACGCTCCCGGGATACGCGTATACGAGATAGTCTATTTCAGGATACTGTGCCTCGGGGCGGCTCCCGCCATAGCGGCGTCTTCTTTCTCGGGCTTTTTCTCCGGCAGGGGAAGGCCGTGGCCGGTTATGTGGATAAGCTTTTTACAGACGGCGGTAAACCTCATACTTGATTACTGCCTGATTTTCGGAAAGTTGGGCTTCCCCGAAATGGGGATAGCCGGAGCGGCCGCGGCGACTGTCATTTCGGCTTTTTTTGCGTTTGCAGTCTACGCCGTTCTTTTAAGAAAGAAGGAGTTCCATAAATTCTTCGGCGCTCCCGGCGTTATGAGGTTTGACACCGCACTTTTCAAGCGGCTGATGCACTTCGGACTGCCCAACGGAATCCAGTTTTTCATTGATACGGCCGGGTTTGCGATATTTATTATGCTGATGGGGCGGCTGGGCGTGCTGGAACTCGCCGCAAGCAACATCGCTTTCAACATCAACACTCTTGCATTCATGCCCATGATAGGCACGGGTATCGCCGTAAGCATTCTTGTCGGGCAGAACCTCGGCAAAAACGATGCGGATACGGCTGAAAGAAGTGTTTACTCGGGGTTCCACCTAACATTTATTTACATGGCCGCCATTGCGTTTTTGTATGTTGCCGTGCCTGACATATTCATCAGGCCGTTTGCCCCGAGGATATACCCGGGAGATTTTGAAAACATACACAGGACAGCTGTTGTGCTTCTGCGGTTCATCGCATTCTACTGCCTCTTTGACACGATGAACATCATCTTTCTTTCAGCTCTCCGGGGAGCGGGCGACACCAGGTATACGATGAAGATGATTATTGTTGCATCTGCCTTTATTCTTGTCATCCCGGCTTACGTTGCGATAATACTGCTGGGGCGCAATGTGTATTATGCGTGGTTTATCGCTACGGCGTACATAACGATACTGGGATTTTCATTTTTGTTCCGGTTTATGAAGGGAAAGTGGAAGCACATGCGGGTGATAGAGCACATCCCGGTGGAAGACAATCCGTAGCGGCGATCAGGGCTTTTTCTTTTTTCGCTTCAGCCAGTTTAACAAACCTGATACACCTATTGCCAGAGGGCCTGCCGCAGCGCCTCCTCCTCCGCCTCCACCGCCGCCGCTGACAGGAGCATTTTCCGTGGCAAACTGCAGGGCGTCCAACCATTCGCTCCAGTCATCCTCGCTATCCTGGTAGCTGACGCGCCAGTAGTAAACTGTGCCGTAAGATAAAACTCCGCCGGCAACCGTCGTTTCTGAAACAGGCCCTGTAACCATATCCCAGGCAAGCACGCTGAACCCGCTGTTTGAAGAAACCTGCCAGCGGCTCGCTTTGTGCGTATTGTTGTCAATGTCAACAAACGCCGTCGCCTTGAGAAGCGGGGTGCGCACGACATCCCCGGCCGCGTTAACCGGCAGTATGCCCTGCGGCTTGAAAGGCGGAGAATTGATATAACCGTAAGAAGCGGATGAAATTTCATCCTCGCCTATCTCCGCGGCGCCCAAACCTGCGCCGTAATATGCCCAGCAGGAATAGTAATAAGGGGTGGAAGGCAGGACGTTCTCATCAATAAATGACGTTCCCGCGCCGGTATATATTTCGGTTCCCTCGTCCCATCTTGCGGGGAATGCGTTCGTTCCGCGTCTTATGATTACATTCTGTACGCCTGCGGGCAGAGCCCATGACAATTCAACAAAACCCGTGCCCGAATTCCTTACCGCCGTAAAATTTGTTACAGGCAGAATATTCCCGGCAAGTACGGCTATACGCAGGGATTCATCGGCGTTAATCCGGCCGGAGGTTACCGTGAGGTTGGACCACTGCGGCAGGCGGGCCGCTCCGTTCATAATCCATTCCTTGAGTTTCAAATAACCGGTTTCATCTGTCTTTGCCGACAGAAGACCGGCAAGGCCGGCAACGAAGGGGGTTGCCATTGAAGTCCCGGATTTAGTGCCGTAACCGCTGTTGGGCATAGTACTGTAAATTGAGGTGCCGGGAGCCGCAACGTCCACCGAAACCTTTCCGTAATTTGAGAAGGAAGAGCGGTAGTCGGTCTGGTCACTGCTCGCTACGGATATGATGTTGGGCAGGTTGTAACTTGCCGGATAGAAAGAGAGTGCATCGTTGTTCCCGCCGCTGTTGCCGGCCGCGGCGAGGAAGAGAATCCCTTTGGAAGAGAGATTGGCTATGGCATTATAAAGGGGCGTGCTGAAAGAAGTTCCCCCCCATGAATTGTTTACCGCTATAACATTCTCATTCTCGTCCCATCTTCTTGCAATATAGTCAAGGCACTTTATCGCATCTGAAACAAACCCGTTTCCGGCGGAATCAAGAAACTTCAGCGCCATGATTGAAACATGCCAGTTGACGCCGGATACGCCGGTTCCGTTATTTCCTATTGCGCCGATGATACCCGCGACGTGCGTTCCGTGACTGCTGTCATCCATGGGATTGGCGGTTTCGTTTATGGCGTTGTATCCGGAATTGAGCTGGCTGTCCTTCCATATATGGTCGGCAAGATCCGGGTGGTTGTAGTCAACGCCGGTGTCAACAACGGCTATGATAACATCCGTATTTCCCGTCGTCCTGTCCCATGCGGCGGGCGCATTAATTTGAGGAAGCCCCCACTGGTTTGCATAGCCCGGGTCATTGGGTACGGCGAGGGCGCTGTAGATGTAATTGGGCTCGGCATAAAGGACATCGGGGTCGGCCTCAAGTTCGCGGATGACGCTTTCTATGTCCGTCCCGGGCGGCGTCTTGATGTGGTAAAGGTTTTTAACAATCCTGAATTCATGCATGACGGAAAGATTGCGCGAGCGCACCGACCGTCTTTCCTGCACCCTCACCGCATCATCCCTGAACCTAACGAGTATCTCTCCTTCAACGTAGTTCTTCCCCCGGGCAAAACATGAGAAAGCCGTGAGAGAAAAAAGCACAAGGAAAACAAAAAGGCATTTTTTAATAACTTTCATGTTGAGTTGAAGAACCGCTAAAGCTCATAAAAGTCCCCCTCACCCATTTCCCTCTCCCTCGAGGGGAGAGGATTGAAGGTGAGGGGTAATTTGCAATCTTTTACATTCCGAAACGGAATCCGGTGAACAGCCGCCAGCCGCTTGCGCCGTAACCGTTAACCAGCCCGCCGCCTCCGCCGATTACAAAACTCGTATTCTCGTTCTCGTAACCCCAGGAAACAATTCCTTCCACGGGCGTGTGTTCCGATTCAAACAGTTCCTCGCTCCT
>CAYOWY010000082.1:0-5258 GCA_964407805.1 uncultured bacterium
AAATTATAACATAATTTGTTAATCTTGTAAACATTTTAAACATATTTGGGCTCTTTTGTAAAACGGGTATAATATTCCCATGACTTACACTTCTGTTTTGAAAAACCGTAGAATAGCCGGAGCCCGAAGAAGAAGCGGGGTTTTGGCTCCTCTTTTTTCTTTGTATTCCCGGGACAGTTTCGGGGTGGGAGACACTGAAGACCTGAAGCTTTTTGTTGACTGGTGCGCGGAGACAGGCAATTCAATAATACAGCTTCTGCCGATGAACGAAGTCGGGGATAACTTCTGCCCGTATGAATCAATAAGTTCATTTGCGATAGAGCCGGTGTACGCCCCGGTCGGCAGGGGCGCTTTGAAAAACTTCGCACGCGCCGGACGCGCAGACTATACCGTAAAGGGAAAGAAAAAGGAACTCCTGCGCAGGATGTATATGGAATCCGGCGGTAAACTGCGCGGCGGGGCGGAAGAATTCAGGCAAGAAAACTCCTGGTGGATTGAAGATTTCTGCATGTTCAAGGCTTTAAAAAAGCGGTTCGGATTCAAGCCGTGGTACGAATGGCCGGACGCATACAAAGACCGCTCATTTCCGTCCTTGAAGAATGTTTTTCCGGCAGAGAGGGAGGAGATGGACTTTGAGGCGTGGGTGCAGTGGTTTCTTTGCGAACGGATGCGGGAGCTCAAGGCGTACGCGGGCGGAAAAGGGGTGCTTGTCATGGGCGACCTGCCCGTTGTGATAAACAGGGACAGCGCCGACGTATGGGCGCATCCGGAGTTTTTCAAGATGGAACTTGCCGCCGGCGCGCCTCCCGATATGTTCTGCGCAAAGGGGCAGAGATGGGGCAATCCGGGAATGCCAACCTACGACTGGGAAAAGATAGAAAGCGACGGTTGGCTGTACATAAAGGAAAAACTCCGGTACGCGGAGGAGTTTTACGATATCCTGCGGATAGACCACGTTGTGGGGCTTTTCCGCATATGGAGCATACCCGTTGAGCAGCCGCTTGAAAACGAAGGGCTGAACGGTTTTTTTGACCCGCCGGACGAAAATCTCTGGAAGGTCCACGGAAGAAAGATACTTTCGGCGATGCTTGAGGGCACCGGCATGCTCTTGTGCGGTGAGGACCTCGGCGTTATACCGGATGTATGTCCCGAAACCATGGAATCTCTCGGCATACCGGGGATTGACGTACAGCGGTGGAAAAAGGACTGGCGCGGGAATGGTGATTTCCTTACGCCCGGAAAATACCGGGAGCTTTCCATAGCGGCGCTCTCCACGCATGACACGTCAAACTGGAATGACTGGTGGGAGCGCGAGAGCTCTCCCGAAGAAAGGGAACAGATGGGAAAACTTTTGGGAGTTGCCGAACGGGCGGCAGAAAAGGCATCTCCGGAGATAACGGAAGCGGCGTTCAGTTTTATCCTCAAGGCTCGCTCCGTTTTTTCAATACAGCTGATTTTTGACTGGCTAAGCCTTTCTCCCGGCATTCTCAAGGGGGAGCGGTCAAAATACCGGATAAATACGCCCGGAACGGTCAGCGCAGATAACTGGTCTGCCGTCCTGCCCATGCCGTTGGAGGAGCTTATGTCCCGCAAAGTGTGCGGTAAGATACGAAAACTCATTGAGGAATCAGGGAGGATTTGTTGATGGAAGAAACCAAAAAAGATACGGAAGCGAAAGAAAAAAAGAAGACGGTCAGGATTTTTGCGGCGGCGTCTTTTTTCAATGACCTCGGCTCGGATATCATTTATCCCGTATGGCCGCTTTTTGTTACCACTGTGCTGGGCGCAAATATGGCCGTACTCGGATTTCTTGACGGACTGGGAGAAGCGCTTGTCTCCGTATCGCAGGCGGCATCCGGTTATATTTCAGACAGGATAAAAAAGCGCAAGGTGTTTGTCTGGGCCGGATATTTTCTCGGTTCCGCATCAAGGGTGGGATACGCATTTTCGTCCGTATGGCAGAACCTGATACCTTTCAGAATCATGGACAGGGCCGGCAAGATAAGAAGCGCCCCGCGGGACGCCATAATCGCCGATATATCTACGGCGGAAAACAGGGGAGCGAACTTCGGGTTTCTGCGTGCCGCAGATAATCTCGGTGCTGTCTGCGGCATTGTGATTTGCCTGCTCCTGTTCAACCTCATAGGATACAGAAACCTCTTTCTTCTTGCGGCGGCGCCTTCGGCTGTCGGCGCATTTCTTGTTATCTTCCTGATAAGGGAGAAGAAGGGGGAGAAGGGGATATACAAGGGGCTCACGCTGAAAGACATAGATTCCAATTTCAGGCTTTTTCTCCTGTTAAGTTCTTTTTTCGCTCTTGCGTCTTTCAGCTACTCTTTTCTCCTCATATACGCAAAGACGCTCGGTTTCAAAACGGCGTTCATACCCGCTCTATACCTTGTTTTCACCGCCATCGCTTTCCTCGTCTCCATCCCGTTCGGACGGCTGTCCGATAAAATCGGAAGGAAGAAGGTAATCCTGATTTCTTTCTTCCTGTGGGGGCTCGTGTGCCTGAACTGCATATTTCTCAAAGCGTACTGGACGATTTTTCTCGCTTTTATCCTGTACGGGGCGCACAAAGGCGCCATTGAGCCGGTGCAGAAGGCTTTTGTCTCCGAACTTGCGCCGGAAAGATACCGGGCGGGAAGTCTGGGCGCTTTCCAGATGGTTACCGGCCTTTGCGCGCTTCCCGCTTCTCTCGCAGCCGGCCTGCTCTGGGATAGAATAGGAATGGAGGTTCCTTTTTCCCTTTCGCTCATTCTGACGGCGGCCGCGGCGGTTATGCTGACTTTCGTGAAAGAAAAAAGGAAATGATAACTGTTGTTCTCCTTCTCCCCTCGGGGAGAAGGATGGGATGAGGGGGAAGATGAGAATGGAAAAAAGAATATTTGACGTTGAGGGGATGCACTGCGCCGCATGCGCGAAAAACATAGAAAAATCTGTTAAGAAACTTTCAGGGGTTCAATCCGCTTACGTCAATTTCGCAGCAAAAAAACTTTACATTGAAGGCGAGGGGATTGACGAAACGGAAATCCTTGAAGCCGTTTCATCAGCGGGAGATTACGTCGCAAGGCCTGCGGGAGCCGGCGACGGCGGGGATTCTGAAATAGCGGAGATGGAAAGAGCGCGCAGGAGGGCTTTGCATTCATGGTTTTTTGCCCTGCCGGTCGGGGTTCTGATGATTTTTCATATGTTTTCCCATCCTTCCGCGGCGGCAGGGTTTATCCTTGACTGCGTTTTTATTCTCGCCGCGATACCCGTCCTGTTCATCTTCGGCGGGAAGACCTACGTTTCTGCCCTTAAGTCGGCGCGCACCCGCTCGTTCAATATGGATTTCCTTATTTTCATGGGGACAATAACCGCATTCATAACCGGTCCTTTGAAATTCTTTCTGCCCGTTGAAAATTATTCGGCGATAGCGGCCATGATTATGGCCTTCCATCTGACAGGCCGGTATGTCGAGGCGGGGGCGAGAGGCAGGGCGGGCATTGCAATAAAAAAGCTTCTCACCCTTGAGGCGAAAGAAGCGGTTGTCATGGAAGGCGGCATTGAAAAAAAGATTCCGGCGGCGGAACTGCAGGCCGGCGATATGATGCTGGTGAAGCCTGGAGAAAAAATCCCGACCGACGGCGTTGTTGTAAAGGGCGAAAGCGCTGTGGATGAATCAATGGTGAGCGGGGAAAGCATGCCCGTGGAAAAGAAGGAAGGAGATAAAGTCATCGGCGCAACGGTCAACCAGGACGGCGTTTTATATGTGAAGGCGTTGAAGGTGGGGAAAGAGACGTTTCTTAGCGGTATAATCAGGCTGGTGGAAGAAGCGCAGGGCAGCAGGGTTCCCATACAGCAGTTTGCCGACAGGGTGACGGGCATCTTTGTCCCCGCAGTGCTTATAATATCCGCCATGACTTTTCTTCTGTGGATTATTTTCCCCGAATTCATGAACGGAATAAAACCGTCATTTGCTTTTCTTCATATGGCCGGTTCAGGCGGCGGCAGGCTGACGCCGGCGCTATTTGCGGCGATAGCGGTTCTTGTGATTGCGTGCCCATGCGCACTGGGGCTGGCCACGCCCACCGTCTTAATGGTAGCCTCGGGGATAGGCGCTGAAAAAGGAATTTTCATCAGGCGCGGTGAAGCGATACAAACCATGAAGGATGTTTCAATCGTCGCATTTGACAAGACGGGCACAATAACGAAAGGCGCGCCCGAATTGACAGACGCGATACCCGTTGATGCGAAAATTGGACGTGAAGAACTGCTGAAGATTGCAATGTCGCTGGAATCTGTTTCAGAGCATCCCGTGGCAAGGGCTGTTGTCTCCGCGGGAAGAGAAGAAAAGATAGAGCCGTATGAGATAAATGAATTTCAAATCATCCGGGGGAAGGGTATCAGGGGTTCAATCAACGGAGAGAGATTCATTATGGGCAGTGGAAGGTTGATGTCGGAAGAAGGGATTGACCTGAAAGCGGCGGATAGCTTAACTGCGGAGATGGAAGGGCAGGGAAGGACCGTTATGTTTCTTGCCGCCGGGCAGAGAATCGCGGGCGTCCTTGCCGTTGCCGATACCCTGAAACCCGGGGCGAAAAAGGCTGTAAGCAGGCTGAACAGGCTCGGTTTCAGGACGGTCATGCTGACAGGCGATAACGGAAAAGTCGCCGCGTCTGCAGCCGGGCAGGCCGGCATAGGGGAGGTCAGGGCGGATATTTTGCCCGAGGAAAAAATGGCGGCGGTCAGGGAGCTTCAGAAGGAAGGAAAGGTTGTTTTTGCCGGAGACGGAATAAACGATGCTCCCGCGCTGAAACAGGCGGATGTCGGGATCGCCATGGGCACGGGAACGGATATAGCCATTGAGGCGGGAGACATAATACTTGCAAAAGGCGACCTGCGGGGAGTCGTTTCTTCAATTCTGCTAAGCAGGGAGACGTTCAAGAAGATTAAGCAGAACCTTTTCTGGGCGTTTTTTTACAATGCCGTCGCAATCCCTCTTGCCGTTACGGGTGCCATGCATCCGGTTGTGGCCGAGATAGCGATGGCGGTTTCTTCCGTGTCCGTCGTGACCAACGCCTCTCTCCTCCGCCGTGCCCGAAAATTTATCTGATAAAATTCAGTCGGAGAAAAGCTGGGTGGAAAGGTATCTCTCGCCGGTGTCGGGAAGTATGACAACGATGAGCTTGCCTTTGCTTTCCGTCCTTTTTGCAATCTGTATCGCCGCCCACACCGCCGCGCCACCCGAGATACCGGCAAGAATACCTTCCGTT
>CAYOWY010000083.1:0-1519 GCA_964407805.1 uncultured bacterium
CAGTAAAGGAGCATGGTCGCTCAACCGCCAGATTTCACCATCAGCAGTCTTCTGCACAAAATTGTCCTTGTCAAGCGCAGAAAATGATAATAATCTGTTTTCAGATTTTCTGTCAAGCCACATATAATCTATCCGGCACTTCATTGAATGCCCGTATCCCGCCGCTTCAGAGGCGTCAATATAACCCGCTTCCTGCATGAACATGTAAGGCCGGCTTCCCGGTTTGCAGTTCATATCTCCGACCACTATGTCAGGACGGCATGGTTCGGTCAGAATTCTTTTCAACTCCATGATCCTGGCAGTATCACCCTCCTCTGCCGAAATCATGAAACGATTGCTTGGAAGATGGACCGCGGCTATAACAAAACGGCTTCCGTCTTCATCCAGGCTTACCCTCATATGAACCCTTTCATACAACCCTTTTCCGTTATAGCGGGTGTTATCTTTGAGAAGCGCTTCACGCATGGACATGACAGCTCCTCCATATTCCGGACGCAGGCCTCCCGAAGCATGAATCCATGAATGCATTTCCAGCGCAGATGCTATTTTTTCCACAAGCATCCCGCAGTGAACTTCCTGAAGACATAAGATATCCACATCTGCTGTCGAGTAAAGGTCTATCAAAGCATTTAAAACTTCCGGCACTTCGGCAACCCGTTCTTTTCCCCACCGCGACGGACTTCCCTGAAACCAATAAGCATTATGCGTAAGTATTCTCATATAATTTCTTAACAAGCAAAACTGATTTGTTCAATAGTATATCATACGCGTTTTTGTAAATTTATCAATTCGGTGCATAAATTGTATCGCGATATTTGAAGAAATGGACGCTATGTAGTATAGTTTAGGGAAAAGTGGAATGTTTAAGAGTTTTTGAGATTGCCGTGCGAAATGAACTCGTATTGACAAGATAAGGGGAGAAAGAGATGGACACGAGAGAAAGATTCGTTAAAACGCTTACCGGAGAAAAGGTTGACCGAGTGCCTTTCATTAAGGTATTCGGAGGCACCAATGCGGCGCACGAAGGATGGGAAGCGGAATATCCCGGCATCAGGCAGACCATAGATAAAGTCCTCGGGTTTGAAGGAGTATACCGTGGATGGCAAATAACTCCGGTGAACATGGACGCATCAAGACTGGAAAAGCCGGTGACAATAAAAGAGACCGACGAGATACGGGTACAGCGCGACGGCGACGGGATTATCACCCAGCTGTATAAAAAAGGCGATTACGCACACCATGAGATTGACTGGCCTGTAAAAACAATGAGCGACTGGGATGCCTATAGGAAAAAACATCTTGACCCCGATGACACGGAACGTTTTCCCTCAAACTGGAAAGAGCTTGTGCAGGAATACAAAACGAGGGATTATCCCCTCCAGCTGACGCACTGGGGTGTTTACGGTTTTGCCCGCAAGAAGATGGGAGACGAAAACCTCGCCTACGCCTTTTATGACAAGCCGGAGCTGGTACATGAAGTGATGAATTATTACACGGAGATGGCGATACACCTGTGGGA
>CAYOWY010000083.1:1529-5239 GCA_964407805.1 uncultured bacterium
AAGGACGTGCAGTTTGACCTGATAGAATGCTGGGAGGACATGGCATCAAAGAACGGTTCTTTTATCTCCCCGAAAACATTCCGCGAGTTCATGACGCCTTGCTATAAAAAAATTGCCGCATTTGCGTCAAAGCACGGGATAAAGGTAATCCTGGTAGACTCCGACGGATTCGTTGAGGATCTCACGGAATTCATGCTGGAAGGCGGAGTTACCGCAATGTATCCTTACGAGGCGCTCGCGGGAAACGACGTGGCGCGCGTGCTCGACCGTTATCCTAAGGTAGGAGTAATAGGAGGCCTTCGCAAAGAGGCCATGTACGAGGGCAGGGAAGCGATAGACACAGAGATAGAGAAGGCGCGCGTGCTCATCAGGAAAGGCAGATATATACCCGGCCCGGACCATTTCGTACTTAAGACGTGCACATTCGCAAACTACCGCTACTTCATGGAACGCCTGCGTGAAGTCGTAATGACCACATCCCCCGAAGCCTGACTGAAATTCCGACATAATATATCTGATAACAGCCTGCGCCCAACCGGAATTTCTTCAGTCGGGACACTTGTCCGCCCCGGCGAGGCGGTCTGCGCTCGGCTTCTTTCGTCGCTCCCCCGATATAATGTATCGGGGACCGTGCCCGCTCCTCAAACAGACGCCCGCTTCAGAAACCTCCCGGCAGGGCGCTCTCCTGAACGTTCATGCTTCTGTCTGAACTTGAGTTTAGTAATTTTGTTATTTACAAATTTACTATTTTACGGTAAAATGTTTCCGGAGGTGGGAAAAATGAGCTCAAGCGTTGTGAAAGTGGCGCGGAATTACCAGATTACCCTGCCCAGGGAGATAAGGAAAAAGTGCAACCTTAAGGAGGGAGACCTGGTCAATTTTGAAATCAGGAACAGTGAAATCGTTCTGAATCCGGTATGCGTAGTAAAAAAAGAACAGGCTTTCTTCTTTAAGCCAGGCTGGCAGGACATGGTTAAGAAATCCGAGGAAGAAATAAAGAAGGGCCGTTGCAGGACTTACAGAAGCGCCAGACTGCTGGAAAGGGATATGGAAAAATGATAAGAGAAATCGTTATCCCTTTTTCCGTTGAAAAGAAAATTAAAAAACTGCCCCGCGAGGTCAGAACAAAGTTGTACCGGTGCATTGACATACTGAAAAAAAATGAAAAATATCCTTCTTTGAGGAACAAAAAAATCCAGGGTACGGAGGTTTACTGGGAATTCAGTATCACGATGAATTACAGAGCAGTCTACCGCAGGGAAAGCGACAAGGTTTTTCTGGTCGCCATAGGCACCCACGAGGATATTTTTTAGATATGCCGCAGGCTTTTATTCTTCTCTGCTTCACTTTTCTGCAGGAAAGAGAATTTCTTTTGCCAGCGAGAGGCCTTTTGCCATATCAATGCTGCAGCCGGCCTGCTTCAGCACTACGCCGACGGCGGTTATGGCGGTAATGGCATCAAATTCATCCTGCCAACCCAGGTGCGATATCCTTATGATTTTGCCCTTGAGCTTGTCCTGTCCGCCGGCTACCGACATCCCGTATTTTGTCCTCAAAGACTTTACCAGCTTGTCGCCTTCCACGCCTTCGGGAAGCAAGACTGCCGTAACGCCGTCTGAAGGGGATTCCGAAAAAAGCTTAAGGCCCGCCGCCTTAAACGCTTCCCTTGTCGCCTCGGCCCTTCTCCTGTGCTCTTCCCATATCTTCTCCATGGTGAGAGATTTGATAATCTCGAGCGACTTTCTCAAGCCGGCAACCAGTGAAACGGGAATGGTGAAAGGGAAGTCGTTTTTTGCAAGCGTTTTTTTATATTTTTTAAGGTCAAGGTAAAACTTCGGCAGGGTTGATTTTTCCGCCATCGCCCACGCCTTGGGGCTCATGGATAAAAAAGCAAGCCCCGGGGGAAGCATGAACGCCTTCTGGGAGCCGGTTACGACAACGTCTATCTTCCATTCGTCGGTAAGGCATGGTACCGCGCCGAGGGCGCTGACCGCGTCCACTACAAAAACGGTGCCTTCAAAACCTGCAACGACTTCTGCTATGCCCTTGACGTCAAAATGAGTTGCAGTCGAGGTTTCGCACAGCGTGCCGAAGACCGCCTTTATCCCGGGATTCTTCGTCAGGACTTCCTTCACGGTTTCCGGGGAGAACTTTTTGCCCCACTCAACCTCAATGAGTACGACCTCAAGCTTGTACGCAAGAGCTATTTCTTTGAATCGCTCCCCGAACTTGCCGCCGGAGATAACCGCAACCTTGTCCCCTGCGGACAAAAGATTGACGACAGCCGCTTCCATAGCGCCAGTTCCGGACGAGGCGATGATAAATACGTCGTTTTTTGTCTGGAAGATATACTTAAGATTTTCAAGGGCTTCAGCCGCTATTTTTATAAATTCTTCCGTCCTGTGATGTATAATCGGCGATGCCATTTCCAGCAGAATCTGCTCGGGAACCGAAGTCGGGCCCGGCGTAAACAATCTGTTTCTAAGCATGTTGCCTCCTATGTGCAATGAAGTGCACCGCTACAGTTGTCGTTGCGAATAAATTTAAGTCAGGACCGGTTGCTTGTTTTCCGTCTTTTTATCAGCCTGCTTTTTCCAGTCTATGATTGCAAGTTCAATAACCTCGCTTATATTTTTCACGGGCACAACTTCAAGGTCTTCCCTGACCTTTTTTGGTATCTCTTTGAGGTCTTTCTCGTTTTCCTCCGGGATAATTATCTTTTTTATCCCATAGCGATGTGCGGCAAGAATCTTGGATTTCAGCCCGCCTATTTTCAAAACCTTGCCCTGCAGAGTTATCTCGCCGGTCATTGCAATATCGGCCTTTACAGGCTTGCCGATAAGGCAGGATATGAGCGCGGTGGCTATCGTTATGCCCGCGGACGGCCCGTCCTTGGGTATTGCGCCCTCCGGCACGTGTATATGAACATCCAGGTCCCTGTAAAAATCAGGCTCAAGCCCGAGCTCCTTCACGTGCGCCCTGACGTAGCTCAATGCCGCCTGCGCGGACTCTTTCATCACCTCGCCAAGATGTCCTGTGAGCATGAGATTGCCCTTCCCTTTCATCGTCAGGACTTCCGTAAACAGGACCTCCCCTCCGTACTCTGTCCATGCCATGCCGGTGGCAACCCCCACCTTGTGCTCTTTTTCTCCGGCCATGGACGAGAATTTTTCGGGGCCGAGGTATTTATCTATGCTTGACGCATTAATGCGGTAAGCCTGTTCCTTGCCCGCCTCTACGATTTTCTTTGTAATCTTTCTGCATATGTTGGCGATTTCCCGCTCAAGGTTTCTGACTCCCGCTTCCCTGGTGTAACTTTTGATAACGGTGAAAATCGCATCATCGGAAAACTTTATGTTTTTATCCGTCAGCCCGTGCTCCTTCAGCTGTTTCGGTATCAGGTGCCTCTGCGCAATTTCATTCTTTTCCCACATCGTATAGCCGGGCAGGGAAATTATCTCCATCCTGTCCAGCAGTGCCGGAGGTATTGAAAATTCCGTGTTGGCGGTGGTTATAAAAAGTATCTTTGAGAGGTCGAACTCAACCTCAAGATAATGGTCCGAAAAAGTGTTGTTCTGCTCCGGGTCAAGCACCTCAAGCAGGGCGCTTGCAGGGTCGCCCCTGAAATCCTGTCCAAGCTTGTCAATCTCATCCAGCAGGAAGACTGGATTCCTGACGCTGACCTTTTTCAGCGACTGAATCACCCTGCC
>CAYOWY010000084.1:0-5213 GCA_964407805.1 uncultured bacterium
ATTATTGAATTTAACCGTATACGTCTGCGCAAATAAGCTCATTAGTAATTTCCGATTATTTTACTCTCCAAAGAAGTCGCGGATAATTTTGCCGTCGGCCTGGGCCGGCCTTTTTATCCCAGCAAGATGGGCAATTGTAGGGGCGACGTCTGCAAGGTGTATGGACTCTTTCTTCCTGTAGCCCTTCTTTATTCCGTCTCCAGCCATGAAGAACATTGCGTTGGTGCTCATTATGCCGAGATGCATGTCGGGATGATACGGATGGGTTGCGCCGGGTTTCGTCGTTATCTTTTCTTTTGCCGTTAGCATCTCGTATTCTTCAGGGATAAAGAAATTGGTTTTGGGTATCGCCGGGTAATATCCGGGTTCGAGAAAGACAACTACGTCTCCTTCATACTCACAGTTGATTCCGAGATACCCGGCTTCTTCCTTTTTTAGGATATGACTGAATATCTTTTGGCCGTTTTCAGGGTCTTTTATATCTTTAAGGTATGAACCAATCTCCTCTCTCACTCTTTCAAAATCCTGCATGGAGACTGTTCCGGAAGAATATTTTCCCTTGAGATTAATATGTATCTGATGCATATCCCCCCAAAATGCTTTGGAGTTTTGCATATCTATTCTATACCGTTTCCCGAAGACCGGAGAGTTGACGGATTTCATCTTCATGAACCCGCCTTCGATAAGGTATCCCTGAAGGCCTACGTAGCGCCATGAGCCGATAGAACCGTGGTCGCTGACAACCGCTATAATATCGTCTTGTCCCGCGCATTCTTTCCATATTCTCCCCAGCATTCCGTCCATTGCCTTGTATGCCTGCAAAAATATATCCGTTGCGCGTTCGATATTGACTCTGTCGGTATATTTTTCTGCATCCGGATGCAGGTAGGCGCCCAGAGTATGGTTTAGCCCGTCGGGCATGCAGGCCTGAATCATGCTTATATCCCACCTATGATTTTTCAGCAGGAACAGCGCGGTATCTGCGATTTTTTCCGCCTGTAACTGATAAAGTTCGGGTATTATGTAAAGGTCCCTCCAGTTTTCGTCAAAGTAGTATTCAATTTTTTTGACAGTGGAGGCGTTTTCAAGTCCGCCCTGAAGGGGACATCCGTGCCGTTTAAGCTCAAAAGCTGTTTCTTCCGGATAAGTATATCCGGATGCAAGGGTAATATTGCTCCTGCATATTCTGACATTTTTGCCGTCGGGGGTAAGTTCATGGAGCTTAAGATAATAAAAGCCCTCGATATCCCCGGCTTCTGTTGGAAATATGTCATATACGGGCCCGGTCCATTTTCCGGGAAGAAGTTCAACGAGGGGAATCATGTTCTTTCCGTTGCCGTATATCTTTACCCTGTCATAACCTTTGCCGGGTGAGCCGGTTATCTCCATTCGATAAAGAAAATCCCCGCTGCCGGAAAGAACTACTTTTGTTGCCGGATTACTTTCAAAGGCCGGATGTATCAGGAAATCGTTAAGACCGGGCGTCTCCGATTCTTTTTCCGCATCCATCCTGCCGTGCAGCGACCATCTGTAATTTTTACCCGAAAGAACGGGCAGGAAGGATTCTATGGCGGGCAATTCGTTATGCGCGCCTTTTTTCGAAGTCCGCTTCAAAATTATTTCATGGGTGCCTTTGCCGTTTGTCGTATACATGGCTGGGCCGGCTATCTTCCAGAAATCGGCTCCGACTCCGCATCCTCCCGCCGCGATGGATTTTTTGACGGTCCACGGCCAGGCTGTCGGATAGTTTATCAGTATGGCTTTTTTTCCCGAGCGTTCAGCGGCCTCCCATAGATATTCGGCCTTGTTCCTCCCTGAACAGAAGGTTTCAGCCAGCTCTACGAGCGGCTCTCTCCCTTTAGTTAATCCTATATCGTTGTTAAATCCGAAAATACCGTGCGTTGAAGAATATGCTCCCGTTGCAATAGTCGTCCAGTTTATGGGTGTGCCGGCAGGGATTGACGGCCGTGCCTCGCATGAAACGCCTTCCCTCGCAAGGCGGCGGAAGTTGGGCAGGTCCTCTATGAAATGCTCTACGGTGCGCAGTATGCCCGCATCAAAACCGATTAGTATTACGCGTCTGTCTTTCTTCATTCGAACTCCATATCCGCCCATATGGGCTTGTGGTCGGAGAGAGGCCTGCCTGTCTCTATTATTCCGCCCGCAACAGGGCGATTTTCTACCGGCCTGTTGAAAAGTATATGGTCTATCACTCCCCAGTTTTTACCGGCGGAGGCGTCGCTCCCGGTATATTTAATAACATCTTTTCCCTCTTTCTCATAGAAATAGCAGGTAAACTTGTTGTCAACGGCTCCGATATCCTCCAGCACATCGGCAAATCCGGCTTCGAGGAAAAGGTTCATTACCGGACTGCCCGTCAGATTGTTGAAGTCCCCGGCTATCAAGATATTTTTCGCTTTTTCCTGCGGAAGTATGCGTCCGGTTATATCTACGGCATGAGGCCCGTTTATGTGCAGGGAGTAGACCGAAACGCAAATCCCTTCAATGCGTAAGACCGTGCGCATGATGCTTGCCGGACTCCACTCCCCTTTCAGCAAAAATTCCTTTTCATCTTCAATAGGCGTCCGGCTGAGGGTTGACTTATACTTGTCCTTGTGCCCGGCCGCTGAGATTTTTCCGACAAAAGAGTATTCCATTCCAAGGGACTTGCCGGCGCGCTTCGTCCAGTCTCCCTCAGGAACTTCGCTGAAGCAGACTATATCCGGCTTCAATGGAGCAAGGAATCCGCCTATCTCTTCGGCGCTTGCCCGAAAACCGTATTCAACGTTCCATGCGGCAATTCTCAAACGAATCCTTCCGTTTTGTCCGAATCTTTTCATCTTCTTTTCTCCGGCGGTATAAATTTTCCATTAAAAAGGCCGTTATTTTGTCGGCCGCCTCTTTTGCCTGCCGAAGCATCAGGGCGGTATGTCCGGGGCCGTAAGGTGTTCCGTCTGCAAGCCGGCTGGGTTCAAGAATCATATCCTTCTCATAAGAAATCACAGAAAGGGATTTAAAGAAATTTTCCCAGTCAATCGTGCCGGAATAAGGCAGAAGATGTTCCTCCATCAACCCGTGATTGTCGTTCAGATGAATCTCCCCCACTCTCTTCCCAGCCCTCTCGGCAGCCGTGCAGATATCCTCGCTCAGGTTAAGATGATTGGTATCGAGGCATATTTTAAGAAAAGGAGAATCGACTGCGTCGGCAGCGCGTATGAGGGTATCCATGCCCGATGAAATTCTCCCCGGCGTCATGGTTTCCATAAGAAGGGTTGTTTCGCTGCTCTCGCAGGCAGGCAGAATCTTCTCCAGACGCGATATGAGATTTCGGATGCGTATTCCGTTGTTTCTTCCTGAAACCGAAGCATTACCGGTGCACGGGTGGATAACTATGCTTTTTATTCCGCAGCCGCTTACCCTGTTAACAATATCCCTGTAGACGCTTACAATTATTTCATCGGCTGATTTGTCAAATTCGGTAAGCTGAAGCTCCGTCGGCGCATGTGCAGAAAGGCGGATTGAATTCTTTGCGGCCTCTCTGCTCAGTTCAAGGATAACCCCTTGGTCTTTGTAATCGAGTCCGGTCCAGGGATGATTCAGGTTAAGCTCTGCGAGCCCGAAGCCGGCATCTCTGATTAAAGCCATCTGTCTCTTCGTGAACAGCCCGTCCGCATCAAGGCATGAGGAAGACCGTATCCCTGTTTCGGGAAGCATCAAAAGCTCCATTTCGCCGTCAGCCTTAACTGTTCCGCAATATCTTTTGGATTGCTCCATCCTTCTCCCCTCTCCCAGTCTTTTTTATCCCATCTCCAAGGAACTGCGGTTATTTCCGCCCCCCTGATGCGGATTACGTAAAAGCTCCTTCCGAACTCAGTGTCACACGGATGGTTTCGGCAGTGGCCTATATTTATGCAGGGGATACCTTCGATTTCAAATATCCCGGGCCTGTGCTTGTGTCCGGCAATGCTCAAAATAATTTTGTTGCCCCGCAGAATCCTGATAACGGCGTTCGAGTTTTGAAGCTCGTTCAGCGGGGAGTGGAGAAGAAGAACGGCCGGCGCTTTATCCTTATACGACATCAGGCTCTTTTCGAGGAAATCCATTTCACTATCCGGAATGTGTCCCCGTTCAAACTCATCGTATTCGCCAGCCAGCGCAATAAAACCGATATTCCCATTTGTAAAGGCGTATGATTTTGCCCCGTATCTCTTCAGAAAATATTCCATGAACTGCCGGTTGTTGCCCGTTATTTCATGGTTCCCGAGCACTTCGTAATGAGGGATATCCAGCACGGATATAAGATTTTGGAAATATGCAAACTTTATCTCTCCTGACGGTTCCTTTTCACCGTCTACGATATCCCCGCAGTGTATTATGAAGCCGGGAGAGTCAACGATTCCTCCAACATCTTCGGGATACAGCCGGCCCGGCAGGAGTTTCATCTGTTCTATCGCAGCGGCCCTTATGTCATCGGCTCCGGAACACTGAGCATATCCCAGATGTGCATCGCTCCACGCAAAAAAAGTCAGGTCAACCTTGTTGTAATTCATTTTCATCCCTTAAGTTTTTTCTAACTAAAACCGTTATATTATAAATGTTCATTTCTCTGTGGCCAGATATTTAACTTTAAAGACATATAACCTACCTGATTTCTACGGTTTTATTATATGTAACTCCGCTGGCCGCATCTCTCACGATGACAGTATATTTACCCGGCTCTTCGTTCAGCGCCCAGCCGACAGCATATTCCGCGCTTCCGTTTTCAGCATTCACGTTTGCCGCATACCACGGAAGTCTTTCTCCCGAAGGGCCCGTTACCTCCACCCTGAATACGTGGAAATCCGGCCTGTCCCGGCCTTCGGCGTTGACCTGTATCCTGAATATGCTCTTTTCTCCGCGGGCAGCGGCGCTTGTCCCGGATACCCCAAGAGACGATACCCGGTACGGAAGCATCGCATACAACTGCGCCCGGTATGAAATATCCGTATCCACAGCATCGGTAAATCCGAGATAACTCCTGGTCAGTATATCGTACAGGTGGATTTTGCGCGGAAATTTGATTGTAACCGCGTAGGGATTATGGTCGTACATGAAGTATTCCCTCAGCAACCCTACGTACTCGGCGTCGCCGGACTTTATCCTGAATATCTCGGTCGGCGGCATATTGCCTTCCTTGCTCGTAATGACCACCTGCGGCTTTACGCCTGCCTCTT
>CAYOWY010000085.1:0-5180 GCA_964407805.1 uncultured bacterium
CTCCCAATGTGAGTGTAAAAGAACAGAGTATCAGGGTTGTTGTCTTTTGAGAAAAACCGGCTTTTAAAAAACTGTGGTGTATGTGTTCTTTGTCCGCATGGAAAAGGCCTTGATGTTTTCTTAATCTTCTTATTACTGCCCAGACTGTATCTATCAATGGGATAACAAGAACTATTGTAGCAATAATAAAAGGACTCGCTAAAACGGTCTTCTGACAGGTAATAATTGTTATGCCGCTTAAAAGAAACCCTATAAATAAACTGCCGCTGTCCCCCATAAATATTTTCGCCGGATAGCAATTATAATTTTTATCCTCCAAGTCATTGTACGCAGGCTTCCGCTCCGCCACTGAAACATTAGCGGACTATCGCACTAAAGCGTCGGCGGACTATCGAAAGACCTGCGGCTACCGTTTTATTGTTCGCAGGACAATTGATTATCTCAAATCCCTGAAAAAAAGCGCTGTTATTTCCTCATCCTTGAGCGCCCGTTTAAGAATAATAAGCTCGTCAAAGATTGTCATGGGAGCGCCCATGCTGAAATTAACGCCGCTTCTTACCTCGGGGACTTTATCCGTTATCCGGTTTATCAGAACGCCGTTGATAAAAAATTTTGCTTCCTTTCCGCTTTTCCATGCTACCGCAATATGGTACCACTTATCCCTTTCGAACCTGTAATATTTAAAAACATTTGCGGTGTTTTTTTCTCCCGGATAGTAAATATAAAAGCGGGTTACTCCCCAGTAGACGGAAGTAACCTGCATGGCGGGGGTGCCGTGCACAACAAAGAAATTATACTGGCCGGTCTTGAGGTCTGTGCTTCCCCAACCTGAGGGCTTCATCCAGAAACTTACCGTGGATTCTTCCGGATTTATGTTATTCCCGTAAGAATAAGTTATACGGCCGTCTACAATGACTCCCTTACCCGTAATGCCCTCTGCAAATTCATGCGCTCCTGCGGATACCGGACCCTGCTCTCCTTTTGCAATTTCGGCAGTCAGTGTATCCTCGAAACCGGAATAGAAAATTACATCCGTGCGGTCAAGGGCAAAGGCCGTCCCGGCATACAAACCTAATGCCGTGAAAAATAAGATTGAAAATACCTGTTTATATCCGCGCATATTTATATTATTCCTGCAGGAAAAGCAGGCGGAAATCTCTTTTCTTCACCGGGATATCAACCGATGCACCTTTGAGATTGAATATTTCTTTAGTTTCGGCATCAATAAGCTTTCCGCTCTGTATCTTTTTAATGCCGAGTTTCTCAAAATTGATATCAACCGCGGCAGTCATATCTTCGTCCGTATTGTTGAAAAAGAGGGCAAGGAGTTTGCCGTCTCTCTTCCAGAGGGTTGCCACAAAGCGGTCCTGATGGTAAATATCGATTTTTATATACTCCCCGTTCTTCCAGTAAGGAAGGCATTCGACCGTATCATCCCACCCGAATTCCCTTAAAAACGGGAAGAGTTTTACATAGGTCATACTGTGGTATGGGAATGCGTCATGAACCATGTTTATGGCGCACCAGTGCCTGTCGTTGAAATTATCCCCCGCTTCGAGCCATGAATAAGACTGGCTCAGAAAAGCGGTCTGCGGACCCCATATCCATGGTGAAAACTCCGCGCGGTAACGCTCCATGGGAAGCGTCAGGGTATAAGAGACCGGCCATTCCTTCCCTGCCGCCTTGTACTGCGCTTTCTTCATCACCATGTAAGCCGCCCACTGTTCTCCGGGGATGAGAACGTCGTTGAACGCCCAGTATGCCATCCCGGGGTCGCCGGACATGTGCGTGGTCATCCAGTTGTCATGTCCCATCTCTTTCATTATGGTATAAAGGCGCTTTATCGTATTGCGCCATGCAAGTATGGGAGTCTCTGCATGCCGTTCGCCTTTTTCATCGACATAGCCGCATCCGTGGTCGGTATTTGCGCAGGCCATCGGGCGGGAAACGTCAAAATACGTCGCGAACGGGATGGCTTCGGGGTTGTGGAATTTACTGAAAAACCTGTGAAAATAATATACATAGTAGTCCTGGTAGCTCTTTGAACCGTAACAGACCTGGGCTCTCCCGGAAGATTCGGAGGAAGATGCGAGAGATTTAAAATCCGGGCGTCCTGATGGGACGCAGCGCCATTCTTCGTAATAATACTCGGTTTCAGGGGCGAGGTTAGGATTTGTCTCGGTAATATAGTGGTTGAGATAGGGGCCCCACTGGTAACCGTCTTTTATTCTTTCATTCAACGATAACGCCCTCTTTTTCTGCCCTTCGATGTATTCGTCCGGCAGGTTGAGGTAATTCCACCTTCCGCCCACATGTGACTGATGGGAGCCGATTTCAACTTTACGGCCTCCCGGCGAAGGCCATTCAAGCCAGTTTATGCCTCTAAGATTCTTATGTCCCGCCCATGCCCACCAGTTTCCGCGCATACCCGGTGCGGGATAAGGACGTGCAGGAAGCGCATGGAGGCCGAATTCGATAACTACCGGCCCGGAAATTTTCACTGGATGGTCTATAAGGGTGAATTCAACCTTGAATTCCTCTCTCCCGGGTATGAAACGCATCGCTTTGCCGGGATTTTCAAGCATCCATCCCTTTAACGACTGCCATGTCCACTGTATCCCCTGTTCGTAACCGCCGACTCGTATGCCGCTTACGGGAGAAGATATATACTCTTCGGACGGAGTATAGCCGGACTTGCTTTCGACGGGATACTCCCCGCTGAACCAGTGGGTTGCATATTCACTTTTGAAAGGGAGGGAAAAGACCAATTTGTCGAGTTCTTTTTCCGTATTTCCGGGCAGAACCTCCATCCTTATCCACATGAAGCCGTCAAATTCAAGCCGGTTGTGGGTCTTTACGGTAAAAGCGCCCAGTTTCTCTTCACAGGTAAATTCAACGGCGGAAGGAGTATTCTTTGTTATCTTCATGGATGCTTTCTCAGAGGTATATCCGTTTTTACCCGAGGACAGCTTGAGCGTTGAGGGAGCTGAAAGTATGTTTTCACCGAGGACGCGGATTTCTGAAGGGAATACTGAGCCTGCATAGCGGAATTCCTTGTCCCGGCATGAAATAGTGCGGCCATCCGCTTTCATGTCGGTCCACGGCCACGGCACTTTCTCCGAACAGCCCAGTTTATTGCCAAGCCAGACGGGTTTTTCCTTCTTCTCAAAGGCAAGCGATATTTCAGGAAGCCTGACGCCGGCAGAGGTAAAGACCGTTTTGATTGAATAACTTCCGGAAGACAGCCCGGATGTATTAAAATCCACCTCTTCCATGACGGTATCCATCTTTTCAATGCCTGCGGATAATACCTCTTTACCCTCCCCGTCGAATATCTTTACATCCGCAGAAACCCCGCCGGCAAGAACGGAAGCGGAACCTGCGTCAAGCTTGACAACAAGCTTGTCAACCGTAGGCAGAAAGGCGGCGGATGCCGTTGTTTCGAGAGTAAAAACAAAGGGGAGACGCTGCCTGTAAAAAAGGTTGCCGCCCCCGTCATATACGTTTACAAGGATATCTCCGCATAAAGGTTCTCCTGCAGAGAGTGAGACCGTTGCGGTCTTCTCGGCTGAAAACGGATTTTCCGCAATTTTTGCCGCAGCT
The DNA here is from genome assembly GCA_964407805.1 of uncultured bacterium. Classification (GTDB taxonomy): domain Bacteria; phylum Ratteibacteria; class UBA8468; order B48-G9; family JAFGKM01; genus JAFGKM01. The sequence goes on from CAYOWY010000085.1 coordinate 3,604, forward strand.
TTTTCTTCCGGCGGTTTCAATTCCATCTTTTCCGTATCAACCTCTTCCGCATCATTCGTTATAAGCAGGGCCTGAAGGCGCGCATCATTTATATTCAGGACTTTTGCCGTCGCGCTGAAATTCCCGCCGGAAGGATTGGTTAAGTCCTCTATCCGGACGGCCTCTTCTCCGCCCAGCGTAATAACCGCGAGCGGGACTATTTCTCTCCCCGTCATCGCCCATGCGCTGTCGAAGTCTTCCACTCGAACGCTCCTGTGGAAAAGGTTGAACATGAGGAAATCTCCCTTTTGCGGCTTATCAATGCCTATCTCTGAAAAGGGGATATGAAACTCCATGTTCCAGTAGTCATCGCCGGAGACGGAAGATAGAGTCCGCCATTTGCCGGCGTTCCATGAAATATCACCGTTCCTGGCGTCGTAGCGGGACATATGGGCGTTGGATGCGAAAGTATAAAGGGTTTTTCCTTCATCGGGAGAAATAACAACCCTGAAATGGTCGTCTTTGAATATCGACGGCGCATCGTTTTCCCTGGCGTTCATTTCAAGGGGCTGTCCCACATACAGCACTCTGTTTTCCCTGAATTCTGTGGGGATTGGATAGGTAAAGTAGATGTGCAGTGAAGTCTCATCGTAACAGATACGCGCTTCTGACGGGTCGTTATTGGCAATACGCAGAATGGCGTCATTCCATCCTCTTATTAAAAGCATCCTCTCTTTATCCGGAGTTTCCGCCTTAATCTGCGGGACTGAAACGAAGCTCCGACTGCCCTGGAGAACCCCCCTGCGGTGAAGAGCTTTCGCCTCGGTGTCGCCGGCCGCTTTGTCAAGGACTATAAGGTCTGCAAAAACAGTATGGTAATTATCGGAGGAACCAAGAGCGATTAAATCGACGGAATTGCCCCGCGGCGGAACAACGGGTCCCGGATAAGGCCCTATTCCGACAGACTCTCCGTCTATCCAGTAAAAGGTTTCGCCGGGCTTCCAGGCAATGGTAAAATTGTGCTCCCTATCGGGAGTCAGAGACAGGTATTTCCTCAGCTGCCTGTAAGTATCGCGGTCCTCCCTGCTTGCGGAAGTATAGGGAACCACGCCGTAGTAAGGAGCCCATACGAAATTGAGAGATTTTTCGGTCAGCATGTGGGCTATGAACCTGTCGGAGCCTTTGCTTTCCCAGTCAAGGGGGCGCATCCAGAAGCTCATTGTCCCTTCTTCGGGAAGCGCGTTTCCTTTTCCTTCCCATCTCAAAGCGCCGATGTTTTTATCAATATAATCGCGCGCTATATTCACGTCCAGCCAGTACGGGACGGGTTTTTCAAGTGTTTTTGAAAGCCCCGTGGCCTCCCCTGCAACGGCGCCTTTCCGGAAAAGAATTGAGTCATAGCGCGGGATATATCCTTCAAGAGGAACAGGATTGCCTTTTGCATATTCCGCAATTGCAGTTTCATTTAAGGAGGCGTAAAAAAGTATATTTGTCCTGTCCATTGAAAATAGAGGTGTTTGCAAAACCAGTAAAACCGAGCAAATCAACAATTTCCTGCAGTTCATTACTCCTCCCATGTTTACCTTTTTCAGGGGGTG
>CAYOWY010000086.1:0-5179 GCA_964407805.1 uncultured bacterium
ACGATATTCAGCCGGAATTGAGAATTCTCCGTGATTATGAAATCGTATCGGGGAAAAATATTCTCGGCGCACTCCTCATGGGGCATAAATATAACTCATGGTGGACGGGAAGCATCCTTGACATAGCAGACGCGAGAAAACTTCTACCGGGGCAGAACGCAACCACCATACAGGTTGCGCTGGGAGTCGTAAGCGCGGTGATGTGGATGATTGAAAATCCCGGTAAAGGATTGTGCCTTCCCGACGATTTACCTCACGATTATGTTCTTAGAATAGCAAAACCGTGGCTGGGGAAATTTATCTCAAAACCGTATGACTGGACTCCCTTGAAAAACAGGAAGGTTTTCTTCAGGGAGAATCCTGCCTGCAAGGCGGATAAATCAGACCCGTGGCAGTTTAAAAACTTTCTTTTCGTGCCGTAATCCGTTACGGAACGCAGGAGGACTTTATGGCGTTTACCATGACAGATGAAACGAAAGAGTCCGTTCTTCAAAAGATTGCAAAATTAAGAGGGACTCCTGTTTTCGTTATAGATATCGGACGGCTTAGGAACAACTATATCAGGTTCAGGGAAAATCTGCCTGACGTGCAGGTCTATTACGCCGTCAAGGCGAATTCAGACCCCCTGATTGTCAAAACGCTCTTTGATATGGGGGCAAGTTTTGACGTTGCGTCCCTTCCGGAATTTCATCTTGTGCGCAAAAACCTGATAAACCTCCTTCCCGCAGAACAACAGGACTTTATCTGGGAGAAGATAATATACGCCCATCCGATTAAGATGATAAAAACCCTGCATGAACTTGAACCGTACAAGCCGTTGGTCACCTTCGACAACTTTGACGAACTGGAAAAAATAAAACAGCACTGCCCGAGCGCCGGGATTGTCCTGCGTATAGAAGTCCCCAATAAAGGTTCCGTAGTCAATCTTTCATCCAAATTCGGAGCCAGCAGAGAGGATGCCGTCAGTCTTGCCGTGAAAGCCTTTGAAATGGGCTTTTTGGTGGAAGGCTTGAGTTTCCACGTGGGAAGCCAGTGCACCAATTTTGAAAACTACAGCAACGGCCTGAATTTTGCGGCCGATGTCTTTGAGGAAGTAGAGAAGAAAGGATACAAAATACGCAATTCAAAAACAGGAAGAAGAATTCTTGACATCGGAGGAGGATTCCCGGCCGAAGAATACAATGCGGGAATAATGCCTTTTGAAGAATTCGCAAAAAAACTGAACGCGGAAATAAAAAAACTGTTTCCCTTGGACATTGAACTGGTAGCGGAGCCCGGAAGGTTCATGGTTGCAAACACATGTACTCTTGTCGTGTCGGTAATAGGACGGGCTTTCAGGCACGGAACAGTATCATATTATATTGACGAAGGCATTTACGGAACCTTTTCCGGCCAGGTGTTTGACCACCAGATATATCCCCTGAAATCCTTCAGGGAAGGGAAAAAAGAAAAATGCGTTATTTTCGGACCTACATGCGACGGCTTTGACACAGTCGCACCGAGTACAAACGACAAGAAATATCCGTGCGGGCTTTTGCCGAGAATGGAGCCCGGCGAACTGCTATATGCGGAAAATATGGGCGCATACACTCTTGCGTCCGCAACCAGTTTTAACGGGTTTCCCGTTGCAAAGGTAGTTTACGTAAACAAATAATGACTGCACTTTACGAGCAGTTTAACTCACTGGGTGAGATGCTGAAGGATTCGGCAGGAAGATTAAAAGACAAGCCTGCGGTTATATTCCAGCAGGCGCCTTTCTCCTATGCGCAGATAGAATCCTTTTCCAATCAAATTTCATGCTTTTTGAGAAAAAAAGGGATTGGAAACGGGGACAATATCGGGCTTTACTGCATAAACTCGCCGTGGTTCGTCGCATCGTATTTCGGAATACTGAAAACAGGCGCCACGGTAATACCCGTCAATCTGCTGTTGAGCCCGGAAGAAATTCAGTTTATTCTTTCCGATTCTGAAGCGAAAGGGCTCATCTATTTTGAAGGATTTGAAAAAACAGTGGAGCAGATAAAAGACAGCCTGCTTCACCTGCGTTTCCTGATCACAGCAGGCCGGCCGCGAATTCCGGAATCAACTCCGCTTGCCGAAATACTTAAAACCGAGCCTGGCGAGTGCGAAATCCCGGAGTTGAACCAGAAAGAAGACGTTGCGGCTATCCTGTACACATCGGGAACGACCGGAACACCCAAAGGAGCGATGCTTACGCACCGCAATCTGCTGTTTAACGTGAATTCGGTTTTGCAGATACTCCGGGTAAATGAAAAAGACGTATTTCTTACGGTACTGCCTCTCTTTCATGCTTTCGGAGCAACAGCGGGAATGATTACCCCGCTCGCGGCAGGTGCGGCGATAGCCGCCGTTCCCAAATTCGTCGCCGGCGAAGTCGCACAGGCCATAAAAGAAACAAAATCCACGATTTTTCTGGGTGTGCCCTCAATGTACAAACTGTTTACCGGACTGCCTGACGAAAGAATCTCTGATTTCCGTTCACTTCGCTTCGGCATATCTGGAGGCGACGCCATGCCCGCCGAGGTCTTGAAGCAATTCGAGGAAAAATTCGGTGTATTGATTTACGAGGGCGACGGCCCTACCGAGTGCTCTCCCGTCACGGCGGTAAATCCCATAGGCGGAAAACGGAAGCTCTGCTCAATAGGAAAGCCTGTCCAGGGCGTCTCAATGAAGATTGTCGATGACAATGGAAGTGAACTCAAAAACGGAGAGATAGGAGAGATTGCAGTGCGCGGAGAGAATGTAATGAAAGGATATTTCAAGCGCCCCGTGGACACGGAGGAATCCTTTTTCGGGGAATGGTTCCGAACCGGAGACCTCGGATACAGGGATGACGAAGATTATTTTTACATCGTCGACAGAAAGAAAGACATGATTATCGTCAGCGGCATGAACGTTTATCCGAGGATGCTTGAAAACGTCATCTGCAGACATCCCGCGGTATCGGAAGCGGCCGTGGTACCCGAACCCCACCCTCTCCACGGCGAGGTGCCGAGAGCCGTTATCGTGCTGAAACCCGGCGCATCTGCAACAAGAAAAGAGCTTCTGCGTTTCTGCTCGGAACATCTCGGGAGGCATGAAATACCCCGCATTATAGAAATCGTTCCGGAACTGCCAAAAACACCGACAGGCAAGGTATTGAAACGCCTGCTCAAATCAGGGAAGCAGAAATTCTACGATTGAGGTTCTAAATGACCAACGGCAACAACGGTACAAGCAACCCGGCAACCGAGAAAAAGATGTGCGCCGGAGCGCGTAAATTGAGGGACACTTATCAGATTAAACATGGCGCACCCCTTTTTCAGAAAGAATTCGGTTTCCTTTCTCTTGAGGCATGGAAGAAGCAGGGAATGCCGGAAGATGTCCCTCTGCGGAAACTTTTCGGTTTTGACGAGCCGGGCAACTATTACCTGGGCAGAGCCGGCTGGTGCGAAGCAAGTTTCATGCCTTCCTTCCCGGAAAAAATAATTGAAGACAGGGGCAAACATGAAGTTGTTCAGGACAAGGCCGGACGTTATGTGCTTTGCTTTAAAGGACGAAGGAGCGGCTTCATGCCGGAATATCTCGACCATCCCGTCAAAGACATGAAAACGTGGGAAGAAAAATGCAAATGGCGGCTGGACCCGGAAACCCCTGAAAGATACGTCAAAGTGGAAGAAAATACAAGGAAAGCCGCCGAAGAAGCCGCAACCGGTAAAATAATAACCCAGCAGGTCATCGGAGGTTATATGTACCTGCGCAGCCTGATAGGTCCCGAGGGACTTTTGTACAAGTTCTATGACGAGCCGGAACTAATTCACGACTGCATGAAGACATGGCTTGAACTGGCAGACGCGGTAATATCAAAACACCAGGAACATATTACCATTGATGAAATTTTCATGGCAGAAGACATATGTTTCAACAAGGGTCCTTTAATATCTCCCGGAATGATAAAAGAGTTTCTGTTTCCATACTATCAACAGTTAATCGGCAATATTAAATCCAGACAACCGGATAAAAGCAGGCATCTCTATTTCCAGGTTGACAGCGATGGTTATGTCCCTCCGGTCATACCGTTATATATGGGTATAGGCATGGATGTAATGAGCCCGTTTGAAGCGGCTTCAGGATGCGACGTGGTTGAAATAGGAAGAAGGTTTCCTTCTTTGGTAATCAGCGGGGGCATTGATAAGCGCGTGATGGCAAAAGGGAAGGATGCGATTGACAGGTATTTAGACCATATTTTGCCCGTAATGAAGAAAAGGGGAGGATATATCCCCACGTGCGACCACGACGTGCCTGAAGAAGTTACTTATGAAAACTATCTCCATTACAGAAGACGCTGTCTGGAATTCGCGGGATAAAGGATAACTATGGGAAAAAAGAATAAGATACGCGGCGTTGCAATGCCTTCATTCACCAGAGGCAAAATGATACGGCTTCTTCTTTTTATAATCCTTGTAAGCGTTGGATTCACCCTCAGAAGATACGTTCCTGCCGTAGAAACTTTTGGTTGGGGATTTATCTTTGGCATGGTGTGCATGGCCATACTTACCGGCTGACGGATACAGTCCTACGTTCTGTTTATACGGCTCTTCAGCGCCTCCGAAGCTTTCTGATAAACGCACCATGTGTTGCGCCCGGACTTTTTGGCTTCATACATCGCTATATCGGCGTTCCGGAGAAGCGTCTCCCCGTCTCTGCCGTCAGACGGGAAAAATGCGGCTCCCAAACTGGCCGTCGTAGTCAGAATATGCCCGTCAAGATAAACAGGTTTGCTCAAAACTTCAAGGATTTTCTGCGCAATGGTCTTCATATCCCGCATGGTGCGGACGTCCGGCAGCAGAATGAGAAATTCATCGCCTCCCATCCGGGAGACCGTATCCCCCCTTCTTAAAAGCCCGGCAAGACGCCCGGCTATCTCTTTCAGCAGCTTGTCTCCGGTAACATGCCCGAGAGTATCGTTAATGCGCTTGAAATGATCCAGATCAAGGAGGGCCATGGCGAACCTGTGGCGGAAACGCCCTGCATATTGTATGTGTGCGGCGAGGCGCTCGTTGAAATATATCCTGTTGGGCAGTCCCGTGACCTGGTCGGTGTAAGCCAGCTGTTTAACAATCTTCTCCGCATTTTTCTGCTCGGTGATATCTACCATCGTAGTGCGCACTCCCGCTAC
>CAYOWY010000087.1:0-2479 GCA_964407805.1 uncultured bacterium
GAATTCATCCTGGCCATGGATAGATCGCCCGGTTTCGGGTCTATTAACTGCAACTGTTGGGCCCGTTTAAGACCACTCGCTTTCGCTACGGCTCCTCCGCTGAAGCGGATTAACCTTGCTGCAGCCAATAACTCGCCGGCTCATTCTTCAATAGGCACGCCGTCATCCCGATTGCTCGGGACTCCGACTGCTTGTAGGCACACGGTTTCAGGTTCTATTTCACTCCCCTTCCGGGGTTCTTTTCACCTTTCCCTCGCGGTACTTGTACACTATCGGTCGAAACCTTGTATTTAGCCTTGGGAGGTGGTCCTCCCGGTTTCCAACGGAGCTTCACGGTACCTCCGTAGTACTCAGGAATCCGGCTCAGGTGTTTCCAGGATTTCGCTTACAGGACTTTCACCTTCTGTGGTTGACCTTTCCAAGTCATTCAACTATCCTGAAAAACTTCTGGACCTGTCAAGGGAGTAGGTTCCCTCATGCCAGACCCTACAACCCCGCATAATGAACGCACCTACGCTATTACCATTATACGGTTTGGGCTCTTCCCCTTTCGCTCGCCGCTACTGGGGGAATAGAGATTTTCTTTCTTTTCCTCGGGGTACTTAGATGGTTCAGTTCCCCCGGTTCGCTTTCGCCTTGCGGCGAATATCCGCCCGTTACGGCGGATGGGTTGCCCCATTCGGATATCCCCGGATCAAAGGTTGCTTGCACCTACCCGGGGCTTTTCGCAGCTTGCCACGCCCTTCATCGCCAGGTTTCGCCAAGGCATCCACCACGTGCCCTTTCTAGCTTGACCATAAATTGTTTATACCGGTATTGACTTAACGCATAGAGTTTTGCGCTGTTCAAGACCAGTAAATTTTCAATGAACCTCCCACAGCAATCTTTTAAATTATTTAAAAGAATGGTATGGTTTTCTACTTGCGCAGATAATTATACTCTTTTATTTTTCTGCTGTCAAGATGTAGATGTTACCCTTTTAAAATCGTTCTGTCAATAGATAATCAAAAATATTTTTCAAGCCGCCCGTTTACCTGCTTGAAATCTTATCCGCCTCGTTTATATCGTTTAGCACCTTTAAAGTCTCCTCCACAATCTGCCGGCCGCCTTCCGGACCCGCCTCGTTGTCGTATACATTCGCACCGTAGCCTCTCCCTTCAACGGCTCTTTCCGCAGGCAGGTATGTTCCTCCTATCTTTCCTCCGGCCGCAAGCTGAACGACAAACGTTTGTATAAACGGACTGCGCGCTTTAATCCGTATACCGTAATCCAGATATAATTCAAACCTGTTTGTCGCAAAAGCAATGTCTCCTGCACGCACAACATGGAGTTCTTCTTCAAGAAAAGGATTTTTCCTCTGAACCTCATATTTTGAAACAACTCTCTCGCATCTCTTCAAACCTGATTTCCTGACAGCCGCTTCTTCTTCATTCATCGTCTGCCACTTCTCAAGCTCCGAAATCTCTTCCTTTATCATTGCCAGCTCTTTATCCGTAACAATACGCCTTTTTATCTGAATGGATTTTACGACATGGCTGAACGGCCCGTTCATCCGTATATCTTTCTTTGCATAAGGAAGCAATTCCTCAACCGCACTGCCAACCCTGCGGCCTATCTCCCTGCGCATCGTTGTCCCGCGCAGTTTCAACATGCGCTTTTCGGCTTCTTTATATAACAAGAGATGGGGCGACTGGTCTCCCGCGGCGCTGCACTGCGCAAGTATATACATATTTTTACCACACCGTTTGCGCACTTCGTCCCTTATCTCATGCCAGAAATCAGACGTAAGATAATCGGACATTTCGTCTTCCTGCGAAGTACAGGCAAGGTTTATTATAACTCCGGTAGGATTTGATTCCCTGTCCCAGGTGAAAAGCATGTCAACGCCGTGGTCCTCATAACCCTCAATGTGGCTGAACATGGAGTCGTTCGTATTGCCGTACATCTTGCCGGTGCCATCAACAATCCTGCCCGGACTTCTCTTATACCCCGGCCTCTTGCTTAAATCGTCAAAATAAGACGCCCTTCTGTTATGCCCGACAACCGCATGCCCGTATGCCCAGCTCACACCGCCTTCCTTTCTATCCCTCCATGCCTCATCAACAACACGGGCAATTCTTTCTATGAAAAACTCCGCATACTCCGAAGCAGTCATCACGCCCTCCGGTTCAGGAGGATACACTCCTTCTCTTAGTCCCGGCGCGGAGTGGGTATGCGTAGCATTCAGTATTACTCTGTTCGCATCAATATCCGGAGTTCTCTTCTTTATTGCCATCCTGCATCGTTCACGGACATCCTCATATATATGGGCAAGGTCGCAGGAGACCATAACTGCATAGTCGTTCCCTGCGCCGATAACAAGCGCCGTTGCCGTAACCGGCGCGTCCACATACCGGGAAACCCTCGGATGAAACTGACCGTAAAGGTATACGTGACTGTCCGGAGTTATGCTCCTTTCCGCCCATCCTGTAAAAAAACC
>CAYOWY010000087.1:2489-5144 GCA_964407805.1 uncultured bacterium
ATGATACAATATTTACTATGGCTTTAGACTTTCGACTCTGCAGAACTTGTTTTCTTTATATGAGAGCTTTGCCGCTTCCATTACCTGCATATTATACAATCCGTCGTAAAAAGAAGGGCTCGCCGAAGCGTTTTCATCAACGCATTTTAAGAAGCTGTTATTGAATGTATGTGCGCCCTTGTCCATCCGACGGAAAATTTGGGCCCGGGAAAACTGCTTCCCTCATATCTGCTGACTGTAGGAATCATCTTAAACCCGGCATTTTTTTCTGCCGAATTGAAAAACTCCAGGTAATTCGGAAACATTGAGTTATACTTCAACGCACCCTTTGTCCCGTAAATTTCATATTTAAGTTCATCTTCTGTTCCGGCGGCTACCTTGGACACCTCTATGACTCCGACAGCTCCATTTTTCATTCTTGCGTTTATTACAAACAAATCTTCAGCCTCAACCTTCACTTTCCTTCCTGCCTTATCCTTTCTTTCCGGATAGAGTATCCTGCTCATTCCTGAAACCCCGCTGAATTCCCCTGCGAAAAAATATATAAGGTCTATCGCGTGCGAGCCCAGGTCAAGCAGTACTCCAGCGCCTTTTTCCTGCTTCCATCCCATAGGTTTTTCCGCGTCAAGGCTCCCAGAATGGTAGTAAGCAATCCGGAAAGAAACGATATCTCCGAGAGCTCCGTCATCAATCAGGCTTTTTGCCTTTACCGACGCAGGGAAGAACCTGTTGTGAAAGGCCATCTGATGCACTCCCTTGAAATCTTTAAGCGCCCCGTGAATAATCTCCGCTTCCCGCATATCGCACACAAGCGGTTTTTCACAATAGACGTGTTTACCCGCCTTTATTGCCTCCAGCAGATGTTCTTTATGCATTATGTTTGGCGAACAAATGTCTATAATGTCCACGTCAGGATGATTTATCAGTTCTTGATAATCTGTTGTGCCGTACGCAAATCCGAGACTCCTCTTTACTCCTTCAACGGTCTCCGGCCTCCTGCCGCACACCCCGAACAGTTTAGCCACGAACCCGCAGTCCGGATAATAATACTTCAGGTTGTCATAACAGTATGCATGCACCTTTCCTATGAACCCGAAGCCGATTAACCCGACATTATATGTTTTCATAACAGTTCCTTTATCCCGAATTCTTCCCGATATACTCTAATCATGAGGGGTTTATGATTTTGTTTCTCAATCACATCCCAATTCCTTTTCCACTTCGCCGATTGCCTCCTCAATGATGCCGATGCCTTTGGCTGCCATCTCTTTGCTCATGATAATGGGCGGGGAAAGCCGCAGATTATGTCCCGCGGGAACCCATGCCAGTCCTTTGGCAAACGCTTTCTTATACACGAGTTTTCCGGCTTCCTCAAACGGCTCTCTTGTTTTCCTGTCCTTGACCAGCTCAATTCCAAGCAAACACCCCTTGCCGCGCACGTCCCCGACAATCGGATGTTGTTCCTTAATTTTTTCAAGAAGCCCGAGGATGTAATTTCCCAATTCAGTTGCATGCTCCAGCAGCTTTTCCTCTTCTATTATTTCAATAGAAGCAAGGGCCGCTGCGCATGCCATGGGATTGCCGCCGTAGCTTGTGGATGCGGAAATTTTTCCCAGAACATCCTTGTACTTCTCGGAAAGTACCATGGCGGTAACGGGGAAACCGTTACCGAAAGATTTTCCCAGCGTAACTACATCAGGCACTGTATCCCAGTGCTCCATGGCAAACATTTTTCCTGTGCGTCCCATGCAGGTAAGAACCTCGTCGGCCATCAAAAGAATCTTGTGCCTGTCGCACAATTGCCTGATTTTCTGAATCCAGCCGTCGGGCGGAATTATTGAACCCGCCCATCCCTGTATCGGCTCAAGAACTATCCCGGCGACCTGCCCGGACGTTTCTTCCTTCATAACCGTTTCAATATAATCAACACAGTAATGCCTGCATTCCGGATACTTCATGTTGAATGCGCACCTGTAACAATACCCTCTCGGCACAAGGAAAAATCCCGGTGCGCGCATGCCCTGCGTCCTGTCAACTCTTGCCAGGCTGACCGCCCCCATGGTCTTTCCGTGAAAATCTCTGTGGAAGGATATAAACTCAAACCTGCCTGTTGCCGCCCTCATCGCCCGAAGTCCTGCCTCCACGGCTGTAGTTCCGCTGTCGTACAGCTGTATTCCGTTCAGGTCCCCGGGAGTTACGGAAGCGAGTTTTTCGAGAAGTTTTGTCTTGACGGGCGTGGTAAAGTCATGGCAATTCATCAGCGTTTTTGCGTATTTTGCGACTGCTTCGCTCACCTTCGGATGGCAGTGCCCGAGGCTTGTGACATAAATACCGGAAGAGAAATCTATGTAGGTATTGCCGTCAACGTCCGTTAGCGTACATCCGCGCCCTCTTTCAAAAACAACGGGAAACAGCTGCACCTGGCTTGAGTAACCCTTCATATAGGTTTCAGCCCTGTCATGGTAATTCTTTGATTTCGGTCCAGGCGGAACAACCTTTATATCCGGAACCTTCTTTAAGTCAACATCAGCCCAGTATCCCATTGCAATTTCTCCTTAACCGCTTATCAGCAAAGCCAGTTCTCGCACGACGCTCCAGGGCAGACAAAACTAAGTATTTGAGGAAAGGGGAAGCCCCATAAAAACATGGGGCCGC
>CAYOWY010000088.1:0-494 GCA_964407805.1 uncultured bacterium
CCCATATACGTATATATTGTTTTCTTTGAAAGATTGACGGCAACGTTATAATTCTGATAGCAGTTGCGCGGATTGAAAAGAGTCGCTTCATTCAGGTCTTTCAGCCTTATGCGGGTTGAGACGCCTCTTTTCGGATAACAGTCCGTGCCGTAAGCGCTTATCTCAAGCATTATTTCCCTGCCTGCAACAAGGTCTTCAATAACATGTCCTCCGCCGTACCTGAATGAACCCGGGTGTTCGGAATTGCGCGGATCGCTTTCAGGGGATGCCGTGGCGCCTATGTAAGTGTCAACCGCCGCCAGCCCGGCATATGCAGGCACGCCGTTAAGGTAAATCTTGCCTCCGCCTATCTTGATGCGGGGGTTGGAATGTCCGAAGTTCAAGAAGACTCCGGATGAACACATGGGTCCGAAGGTGCCCGTGGTTACAACGTCTATTTCAGCGGCAAGTTTTTTAATGTCCTGTTTCTTTGCCAGCCCGACAACCTCTTCCGC
>CAYOWY010000088.1:504-5119 GCA_964407805.1 uncultured bacterium
TTTCTTCAGCCGTGACTACCACCGCCCTGCCTTCTTTGATTTTTTTATTTATTTCAGCAATTGTTTTTCCCATGCCTGCCTCCTTCATCTTAAACCGACCCTTTTTGTCATTGCGAGCCCCGTAATCTGGGGCGCGGCAATCCGACGCCTTTTGTCGTTGCGAGCGTCTTATGCGTGGCAATCTCTACCTTTTGTTCCTTTTCACATCTCTCTTCTCACGAAGTTCTTTACAAACACGTATTATTCTATCATATCTGGTAAAACATGCCTCTCTTTTTGCCCCTGTCGTCCGCAAGGTCCTTGAGCGTAACCGAAGCCAGAACATCCTGGACGCTCTCCTTCACCTTGAGCCACAGTTCCCTGGCGGAACAGATTGTTTCCCTTCCGCAGGTCGCCCCGCGTCCGGTACAGGGAACAGGGGACAGCGACCCCTCAAGAACCTCAACGATATCAAGCGCTTTTATGCGGGCGAGATTCTTTGTCAGCATGTACCCTCCCCTGGCGCCGCTTATGCTTTCCACCAGGCCTGACTTTTTCAAGGAGAGCATTATATGCTCCAGGTACTTGTCAGAAATCTTCTGCCTTGCCGCAATTTCCCTTACGAGCACAGGCTTGCCCTTGTAATGTATCGCAAGGTCTATCATCGCTCTCAATCCGTATCTTGTCTTTGTTGAAAACCTCATGGACTGCTCCCCCCTTAATAATTCTTTTCACCGGCCGGACATGATGTCTTCAGCGTCTTTTTGCGGGTTACCGATAAGTTTCAAGTCGAAATTATCCGTCAGAACCTTCAGGATGTCTGCATTTACCCATGCGGGAATAATCGGCCCGATGCGTATACCCTTGATTCCGAGCGCAAGCAGGGACCAGAGTATCGCCACCGCTTTCTGCTCCATCCACATGAGCACGTAAGACACCGGAAGGTCGTTTATCCCCTTGCCGAAAAGTTCGGCCATGGCGGAAACCACGTCAATCGCCACTATGGAGTCGTTGCACTGGCCGAGGTCTATAAGCCGCGGGATGCCTTCTATGTCGCCGAGGTCAAGGTCGTTGAGCCTGAACTTGCCGCATGCAAGCGTCAGGATAACCGTTTCTTCCGGCAGAAGCTTTACAAGGTTCCTGTAGTACTCATTTTTCTTCGCAGGAGCGTCGCATCCGCCCACGAGTACAAACCTTTTTATTTTCCCCTTTTCCACGAGTTCTTTTATTTTTTCTTTTGCCGAGGCTATCGAAGACAGGGAGAAACCCGTTGTCAGGAGATTCTGTCCGTGCGTCTCAGGGAAATCCGGTACTTGTTTTGCCAGAGCAATCAATTCAGAGAAGTCATACCCCTCTATGTGCTTGACGCCGGGGAGCCCCACAACGCCTGCAGTGAACATCCTGTCCCTGTAAGCCTCCCTCGGTATCAGGGCGCAGTTGGAAGATGCAAGTATTGGAAAAGGGTATTCGGAAAAAACGTCCTTCTGGTCGTACCATGCCCTGCCTATATTGCCGGCAAGGTGCCGGTATTTTTTGAGAGCGGGATATCCGTGCGCCGGCAGAAGTTCGGAGTGGGTATATATGTTGATGTCTGCGCCTTCAGTCTGCTTAAGCAGTTCGTCAAGAACCTTGAGGCTGTGCCCGGTGACGATTATACCTTTACCTTTTCTGATCCCCGTGCTGACTTTTGCCGGTTCCGGTTCCCCGAAACTCTCTATATGGGCTTTCTTAAGAAGCCGCATGACATCTATATTTATGCGCCCCGCATCAAGCCCGGCTCTTACGAAACTCGCGCTGTCAAAATTCACGTTTGTGAGCGTTGAATACAGAGACTTAGCTATGAATTTTTCCAGTTCCTTGTCTCTGTACCCGAGTTCTCCCGCATGATATAGATATGCGGAAATGCCCTTGAGCGCAAAAATCAGGTTGTCCTGCAGTCTTGCAAGCGTGGCGTCTTTCCCGCATACGCCGGCTTTTGTGCACCCTTCTCCTTTTGCCGTCTGCGAACACTGATAGCAAAACATGTTTAAATTTTCCATTGCACCCTCCTTTACCACTAGCCGTCGTTTTTTGTCATTGCGAGCGCACTCTGCGCGGCAATCTCAACTTTGCTCAAAGTAATATTATCATTTTAGTAATATTTTAACAAAAAAACACCCCTCTGTCAACGCTTCCGTGAAATATATTTTAGACGCACATTATATTTACGTTATAATGGAACCATGGAAAAAGAAAAAACAAAAGAGTTTTTCGTGCCGCAGATAATGGTTGCAAAGTATACGGAAAAGCCTGTGGTTATAGACGGCAATCTGGATGACGCCGTATGGAAGAAAGCCGTCCGCTATTCAATGTGTTTGAGCAAAGATTCCGGGACGGATGCGCCTAAGGAAGGCGGCGAGGTGATGCTTGCATGGGACGAAGAAAACCTTTATGTGGGAGCGCATCTTGCAGATTCGGACATAGTGCAGAAAGGGGAGAAAGACCAGTCCCATTTCTACAAGACAGGCGACGTGCTGGAGGTTTTTCTCAAGCCGGAAAAAGAAGAATGGTACTGGGAACTCTACGGAACGCCCAACAATAAAAAGACGGTCTTCTGGTTCCCTTCGCGGAAATTCCTCGGAATATTCAAAAACATGGATAAGTGGACCAAAGATTTGATAGACATAAAAGTCGCCGCTCACCTGGGAGGCACGCTGAACGACAGCAGGGATAAGGACAGGTACTGGACGATAGAGATGGCGCTTCCCGCAAAACAAATTGCTCCGTGGTACATGTTCACGCCGGGAGAAGAGCGTTATTTCGGTCCCGGCTCGGAATGGAGGGTGCTTATTTCCCGCTACAACTATTCAAGGTATCTAGAAGATACGGAATTGAGCATGTTTCCCCAGCTTTCGCGGACCAATTATCATCTGCTTGAGGAGTATGGGATAATCCACTTTGAGAAGTGATACAGTATTGATTTCATCCATTCTTCATCCCCCTTTGCAAAGGGGGGTATGGGGGGATTTTTCTCTGCTCAGCCTTGTTCTCCGGCTAACTCAATCCTGTATTGATATGATTTGCCTGAAAATTCCTCAACAAAAAGAGGCCTGGGCCGGATTTGAACCGGCGCATAACGGTTTTGCAGACCGCTGCCTTGCCACTTGGCTACCAGGCCATTTATTATCCTTTCTTCAGTTTCAAAAATTCATCCACGCTTAGACCCGCTCTTTTGATTTGAGCGCGCAGGAGAGCAGGTGCCAGCTCTTTATGGTCGGGTATTACCAGAATCGGAGAACCGGGACGGTCGCTGGAAAGAATCATATGACTGCCTTCCTGCCTTGCAAGATAATAACCGATTCTTGCGAATATCTTGACCGCATCTTTCCCTGAAATATTTCCAAACCGCCCCATCAAACCGTTACCTCAACAAAACGTGTTTCCTCCGAAGGGATAACTTTGTGTTTTTCCTGAGCGACTTTCAGATAGCCCTTAATTGCCTCCTGAATACTATTCATGACTTCTTCTTCGCTTTTTCCCTGCGCCATGCATCCGGGCAACGAAGGGACATCCGCAACATAGCCATTATATTCAGCATCATATTCCAAATAGACTCTAAATTTTACTTTATCCATTTCTCACCTCAACCCCTATTATAACCCCAAATCCCGCGATTTTCAATAACGGGTTCTCAATCGGGAGACATGTTTTAATCCTTGAAAAATCGGATTGGCACTCCGGAATTTCAATGAAAAATAATAATATACGCTTCGGAGACAGTGTCCGTTTTTACACGACCGCACTATTCCAATTATATATTTTTGGTGGGGCTTAATGCCTTGACGAGGGCTTTGCCGAATTCATGGGCGGCATCGGGGCCGCTGGCGGTGATTATCCTGCCGTCAACAACAACGGGCATATCAATATAAATAACTTTTTCCTCTACCAGTATGCCGCTGTCGCTGTGGAAAACGGTGGCTTTTTTGCCTTTGAGGATGCCTGCCCTTGCCAGAATTGCGGGAGCGATACAGATTGCTGCGACTATTCTGCCTTTCTTATCGGCTTCCCTTGCAATGTTCAGGGCGGTTTCGTCTTCAATATAATCTGCGGCGCCGGGCCCGCCGACAAAGACCACAGCTTCATAATCTTCGGCCTTGACGTTTGAAAGCGCGATATCAACCTTCGCCGTTCCGCCCAGTTTTCCCATGGCTTTTCCTGCCTGCACCGAAGCGGTTTTTACCGTGTAGCCGGCAAATTCCAGCAATTCCTTCGGCTTGAAGTATTCCTCATCTCTGAACCCGTTCTGCGCAATAACCATAAGAACCATGATTGCCTCCTTTGCCGGCAAGACGGCAGGATTTCAGGTTTATTGTACCTTAAAAATACGCTGTTTATATAGAAGGGTGGAAAAAAGAGAAGGAGAGTTCAGAGTACTTCGGACTTCTTTGTGAAACAGGTACTGGTTCTGTTGCTTTACCTCATACTTACTTCACAAACTTTCCTGCCTCTGAACTCTCCGCCGTAGTTATACCCGCCATACCGGCAGGTGTCAAGGGATGAGTTCACTTTAAAATCCCGGCATAAAGAGTGTATATTAGCATATGCCCAATCGGGAGGCTTTCTTCAGACGGGACGCTTGCCCGCCCCGGCGAGGCGG
>CAYOWY010000089.1:0-5098 GCA_964407805.1 uncultured bacterium
AACTGCCTGAAAAGTATGAAATAGTGGCGTTATGCGACCCCGACGACGAGAGACGGGAAGATGCGGCGAAAACATTGAAATGCAGGGTCTACAAGGATTTCAACAAATTTTTGAAAGACGGGGAGACAGAGCTTGTTTCCATTGCTACTCCATCCTACCTGCATCCGAAACACGCGGTTGCGGCCCTGAATGCAGGTAAAAACGTCGTATGCGAGAAACCCCTTTCCGACAATGTCGCCGACGTGGACGAAATGATAAAGGCGGCGAAAAAATCCAGGAAGATATTCGCCCCATTTCAGAACAAGCGCCACGACCCCCTTTTCCTGAAGATAAAAGAAATAGTGGACTCCGGAATTCTCGGAGAAATCTCTGAAGTGAAAATCACCTGGCATGATTTCGGCAGGAGATGGGACTGGCAGACCCTGAGAAAATTCAAGGGAGGAACTCTAAACAACACCTGTCCCCACGCAATCGACCACGGACTCCAGTTCATGCCTGAGAAAGATACGTACAAGGTACACTGCCAGCTGAAAAAAACACTTACCTGCGGGGACGCCGATGACCACGTCAAGATAATCATGCAGGGCAACAAATCGCCGCTTCTGGATATAGAAGTCACATCGGACACGGCTTACGAACAGGCGGAAAAATACCTCATAATGGGGACAAAGGGCGGGCTGAAGGCCAACTGGAACGAGATATGGTGGAAATACTGCAAAACCGAAAAACTCCCGAAGAGAACTCTACCTAAGATAGCGATATCGGAAAACAGGGCTTACGGGGACGAAGAAATAAAATGGAAGGAAGAATACTGGAAGGTTCCCGCCGGCATGATGTTCTGGTCCGTGGCCTTCTATGACAATCTTTACAATAGTCTTGCCAAGGGCGCTCCCCTGTTTGTCACGCCGGAAAGCGCAAGAAGGGTTATATGGCTGATAGAACAGTGCCACAAAATAGGAGGAATGTAGGTTAGGAAATAGAAGGGGGAAAAATCATGCAGAAGTTATGGAGCTGGGCTGTCACGGCATATAATCTGCCGAATAGAGCCCACGATGAAATCATATCCCTGTGCAACCATGCAGGAATTTCTTCGGTTGAAGCAAATGCGACTTTCGTGGAATGAAATTATCGGTTAAAAAACATGCAGGAAGGTGAAAAATATATTTGTCTGGTGCCTGCAATCCTTGTCAAAACGGCAATTTCGCTGTATATTTACGATATAACAGGGAGGTTCTTATGAGGAAAATTTTATGCAGATGCGCTGCGGGAATTCTATTATTGATTACTTCGTTTACCGCTGCTGCGGCGGAAGATGCCGATGTAAAAACAAAGGTTACCACGGGAGGAGCTTCGGCTGCCGACATTATTTCATACCAGGGACCCAAGGCAAGAATTGAAGTGAGCAGTTTCGAGGTCAAGGCAGGCAAGGCATGGGGCAGCATAGGAGACGGAATGCAGGAGATGCTTATAGACTCCCTTTTCAAGACAAACAGGTTTATCGTGCTTGAAAAAGCGGCTCTTCAGGACCTTCAGGGAGAATTCGAACTTGGAAGTTCAGGATGGTCGACAAACGCTCCCGCAAAAGGCACATTTGAAACGGCAGACATAATTCTTACAGGAGCCATAACAGCATTCGAGCCGGATTATAAAAAGAGAGGAGGAGGCGGTTTCGTCATACCTCTTCCCTTGAAGATAGGGGGAGGGCTCAAGATAGAAAAAAAAGAGGCATACATTGCTGCTAGCATAAGGCTGGTTGACGTAAGGACAAGAAGGATAATAAAGACCGGTACCGTCGAGGGATACTCCTCCAGCTCAAGCCTGGGCATCCTGGGCGGAGGGCTCATAGGAAGCGTAGCACTAGGCGCGGGATATGAAAGCTACAAGAACACGCCCATGGAAAAAGCCGTCATGATAATGCTCGAAAACGCAATAAGCGAAATTGTCGCCAGCGTGCCGTCCGATTACTACATGTATACCGCCGAAGGGAAACCCGTTGCGGCACAGGAAACAGTCACAAAAAGCCTTGGCATAGTAGGGGGACAGGATAGGTTCACGGCAGGCGAACAGCAGGTCTTCTCTGAAGACTTCGGCAAATACAACATCGGCGAATTGCCTTCCGGATGGATGGCCTCAAACGCGCAGGCGGAGATAGCCCTTTATGACGGCAAAAAATGGCTCAGGTTCCTTAAAGATGGGCTGATAAAGAAGGAAATAAAAACATCGGGCGATTGCTCTCTCGAAATGACCCTGTTTGCACCCGATAAGCAGACAGCTGTTTCCGTGAAATACGCCGGTATGCCCGAAATACTCATAGAGAAAGGCAGTGTTAAAGTGGGAGCAACTGCCGCGGGAGAAATAAACTACGGGACGGGACTTCACAAGCTCGAAATTTCCAAAAAGGGGGAACAGACGGTATTCTTCATAGACGGGAAAAGGGTATATACGGCCGCTATTGAAGGTGCAAATCCGGGTAGCCTTACCATCTTGGTAAAAGGAATTGCTACTAACCAGGGCAAAGAGCTTCTTTTAACTGATATAAAAATATCAGAATACAAATAGTTTCAGGATAAGGATTAAAATAATGCAAGTTTTGACAAAAGAAAGTCCGATTACATTTGTTGAGCTGCCGCCCACCCAGTTCGGGATAATTAACGGGGAGGCAAACGTAGACTTTTACAGCGCGATCAGGCTGCCTTCAAGGGGAATTCCCGCCCTCGCAGGAGTTTTGAGGGAAGAAAATTGGAAGAACATTGAGGAAATAAATCCCTTATACCACGGGAAAAATGGGAAGCTGACCCAAAAGAATTTTGATATGATATACAGCTCAGATGTTCTTTTAATATCCTCCATAACAAGAACTTCGCCGCAATCTATGAAATTAGCCGATTTATACAGGGAGAAAAATCCTTGCGGCGTTGTTATTGCCGGAGGTCCCGATGCGACATTCAGGATAAACGAGTGGCTTGAACATGTCGACATTGTTGTAAGAGGCGAGGGCGAAATAACCTTAAAAGAACTGATGCTTGAACTTTCAAGGGAAAAAACCGACCTGAAAAGCATTGATGGAATAGCTTTCAGAGAAAACGGCAAAGTAATTCTTACAGAACCAAGAAAGTTGTTGACCCCTGAAGAATTAAGCCGCCTGCCTCATCCGTATTACGACCCGGTCATAACAAAAAAGGTTGCAAGCATGGTACTGGAGGCTTCAAGAGGATGCCCCAACAACTGCGATTTTTGCAGTGTTACAGAAATGTACGGAAGAATATACAGGCAGAAATCCAGGGAATATATTCT
The DNA here is from genome assembly GCA_964407805.1 of uncultured bacterium. GTDB lineage: Bacteria > Ratteibacteria > UBA8468 > B48-G9 > JAFGKM01 > JAFGKM01. The sequence continues at coordinate 3,295 of CAYOWY010000089.1, forward strand.
CGAAGAGCTGAAAAGAATAGAAGGAATAGGAGAATATTGTTTTTTCAGCGACGATAATATTGCCGGAAATCCTGTAAAGACAATAGAGCTTCTGAAGGATATAAAAAAATACAGCCCGAAAAGAAAACGGATAGCCCAAATTACAATCGCAGCCGCAATTAACAGGGAACTTCTTCAAGCTTTAAAAGAAGCCGGTTTCCAGTACCTGTGCGTGGGAATAGAATCCATAATTGATAAAACACTGGAGTTTTTCGGAAAACCTTACAGGTCAAACAGAATAAAGGAAGCAATCAAAATTTACAGGGAAAGAGGATTCTGGGTTCATGGGATGATGATGCTCGGAGGAGACGGAGATACCAGGAAAACCCTGAGGGAAACAGGAAGGTGGATTAACAGGAATGTTGACAGCGTCCAGTTTTTTGCTCCTATACCCATTCCCGGAACGAGGTTTCACGATAGGATGGAGAAGGAAGGAAGAATCCTTACAAAAGCCCTTTATTTATACGACGGACAGCATGTTGTAATAAGGCCCAGTCATTTCACTCCTCTTGAACTGCAGAAAATACTTTACAAGATGTACAGTGATTTTTATTCCATGAGAAAAAGCTTCCTGAGAAATTTCGGGGAGAGGAAAATACTCATGAGCATGCTTTTTGCCTCATATGCAACTTTTATGGCAAGAAAATTCTTCAAGAATCCACAGCTGGATTCTCATCTCAGGTTTTTAAAGAGCATCAGCTGAAAATTTCTGCACGAGCTGTTTTATCTGTCAAATTTTACAAATCCTGCATTTTCAATTTTCCATATGGAACTGCCTGTATCCATCCATGCAAGCCAGCCGCCTCTCTTTGAAACGCCTATGTTAAATGCCAACCGGTCAACTTCCAAAGGATTAACACCTATCTTCCCAAGAGGTATTCTCATCTCGGACGTCCATATCCTGTTCTCATCATCCAGTATTGCGGTTTTATATTCCACTGTTTTTTCAAGATCCTTTGCTTTTTCTTCGGGCATTCCGAAAAGATTGTTCAACTTGAATTCGCCTTTATATTCTCCTCTCATTGAATAAACAGGCCCTGCCGTTACTCCATCGTCGAACCACCAGCCCCGGCTGTGAGGACCTTTCATGCTTTCTATGGCTATCTCAAAAGAAGGCACATGCTGTTTCCTGCTCTCAGGCATATCATCCATGTACGGATCGGGTTCGTGCATCATTGCAATATATAGATAATCCTTGTCGTGCACTATCCATGCGTAGCTTTTGGGACCCTTCATGTTTTTCCCCAAATACTGTTTTATCACCATGGCGTTTTTTGTATCCAGTCCCGCCCATTCTTCCTTCCCAAGCTTACCGTCTATTGAGATAGACGACTTCCTTTCCTTGATGTTGTATTCGGAAGAAGCAGCAATACCTTTATCCGAGCCGGTATCTGCGGCCCAGGAAGGTCTGTTGTAGTAATACTTACCTATATCTTCCTTTGTCCTCTTTACAGGCCAGCTTACACGCAGTTCATCCCGGTACACTCCTATCTCATCCATTGGCGGCAGAGGATCAAAACCCGCAAGCCCGTAAACGGGCGCTCCCTGCCTTATGGCGAAATCCATGTTTTCCCTGTCCATAAAGAGAGGATGTTCCATGGTCAGGTTGTTTTCGAAATCAACATCGTCTCGCACGCCTCCGAAAGTTATAAACCGTCCGCCTGTGTTGATATTACGCTTCACCGTGTTGCCCTTTGCCCAGCCGACAGGCGTGTTGTCCGATAATATATTTACCATCTGGGGATACCTGTAACTCCACGGAGGC
>CAYOWY010000090.1:0-5085 GCA_964407805.1 uncultured bacterium
CTCCCCTGCATCTGAATCTAACCGACCGCAGGTTTTTATCCTCTCTGAAGAAAATTAAATTTGAAAACTTCCGTTTAAAGTAATATACTAAGTGTTTGATGTAAAAATATTTTATGTCCCCCTCACCCCATACCCTCTCCCCAATGGGTAGAGGGAGAGAGAGAGGGAAAAACTTAAAGGCAAAATCGAAACTCTTCACACTGAAGGCGTATCAGGAAGAGTTCAGAGTAAAGGAGAATACAAATGTCGCAAACTTATAAACCGCACAAATTAAAGAAAAAACGCAATGTCGGTTTTCGCGCAAGGATGAGCACCAAGGGTGGAAGAAAGGTTTTGAACAGCCGCAGAAGAAAAGGCAGAAAAAGACTTGTTTCCTGCTGATGAAAAAAAAAGTGCATTTATTGTTAAAAACCGGCAAAAGATACAGTTTTCCTTCCTTCAAGGTATATTTCAATCCCTCCAAAGATTATAAAATGGGATTTATAGCGGGGCATAAAATCGCCGCAGCTTCAAAAAGAAGCCGGTTCAAGAGAACTATCAGGGAATTCTGGAGGAAGAACTTCAATACAGGCGACTACCTGTTTATCTTAAAACAAGGAATAGATTCTGCAGACAGGGAAAACCTCTTAAGTGAGCTGGGAAAAGCCGCAGAGAGGATAAAATGCAAAAATTCCTGATTCTGTTAATCAGATGCTACCAAACAGCAGTTTCTCCGGTGTTGGGGAAAAGATGCAGGTTCTACCCCACATGTTCTTCGTTTATGATAGAGGCGATAGAACAGCTCGGACCGGCAAAAGGCATTCTTACCGGCATGAGAAGAATATTGAGATGCCATCCCTTTAACGAGGGTGGTTATGACCCTTTAAAAAAATGGATAAAATAAAAGAAGAAATCCGTCTGGTGATAGCTTTTGCGCTCGCGATAACGATAATCCTTTTCTACGGAAAAATGCAGAGCAAGCATGCTCTGCAGAATGCCGGACAGAAGGAACAGCCTGCCGTCTCTGCAGAAAAAGAATCTCCGGAACCGGGAGAAAAGCCGTTTTCATTCACCCCCGCCACTGAAACTGCACAGGGAGAAGAGAAAATATATCAGGACGGCAAGTTTATAATAAAAATGGATACCGCAGGAGGCATGATAAAGGAAATCGGGTTGAAGGAGTACACAAGAAAAGACGAAGCATCCATACCGGTTTTCCAAGGGAACGAACTGTTTTTAAATTATATTGAAGGCGACGAGAAAGGCGCATCTGCCGTATATGAGTTCAGAGAAAGAGAAAAACTCCTAAGTTTTCAGAATTACTCGCAAAATATCCTGACCGAAAAGACGGTAAATATCCCCTCGGATTCTTACACTTTTGAGTCAGTAATAACCATTTCCAACAAGGGTGCGGACACCGCCTCTCTTAAAAACTACGCGGTAAGCGCCGGCAGAATAGACCTCTCCCATATGAAGACGAGAGGAAATCAGGTTATCCCTCCCGAGATAATTATAAGCACTGCAGGCAAAACGGTAACAATGAATGCCGCGCGAATAAAAACAGCATCCGTACATGAAAACACAGCATGGATTGCCTTGAAACAGCACTACGGACTCACCCTTCTGCGCACGGGGAAAAACGCAAAAAGCTTTATTGCCCCGGATGGCACTCATATAAAAGTCGGTTTTATTTATGAAAATCTTGAGATAAAACCTGGCGAAAGCGAAAAACTTGAATTTTCCTTCTATGCCGGGCCTGCTGACTACTTTATCGCAAGCAAAGAAATAGGAGAGAAGCAGATTTTCGGCACGAGTGTCTTTGCCGCCATGGGCAGATTCCTCTTCACCGCTCTGTACCAGATACACAGGGCAGTTCCAAACTGGGGATGGACTATCATCCTGCTGACGCTGATAGTAAAGATTATCTTTTTCCCGCTGACGATGAAAAGCCTGCGTTCAATGAAGGCGATGCAAAAACTGCGGCCGTACATGCAGGACCTGCAGAAAAAATACAAGGGCAACCCCCAGCAGATGCAGAAAGAACTGATGAACCTTTACAGGGAATACAAGATAAATCCTATGGGAGGATGCCTGCCGATGCTGGTGCAGTTTCCCATATTCATAGGATTTTTTATAGCATTGCGAAACTCCGTTTTCCTAAGAGGCGCTCCTTTCATGCTGTGGATAAAAGACTTGTCTGTGCCGGACACAATTGCAAACATCGGGGGATTCAACCTGAATCTTCTGCCAATAATAATGGCTGCAACCTCGTTCTGGCAGCAGAAACTCACCCCGCAGGAACCGTCGCAGAAAGCGCTTACTTTTATGATGCCTGTTATGTTCCTTTTCCTTTTCTACAATTTCTCGGCAGGACTGCTTCTGTACTGGACAACGATGAATATAGCAGGACTCGTTGAGCAGTATTTCGTCCACAAAAGGTAATTTTTCAGGAATTGGGCGGACGTTCGTGTTTTATCTTCTTGTATTTTTCAAGTTTGCGCAGGAGATCTTCGGCCGCCTGCATCTCGGCATCCTTCTTCGTCCCGGCAGTTCCCCTTCCCACGTATTTTCTTCCCTCAATCTTCACCCTTACGTTGTATATCTTTTTGTGTGGAAGCCCCTTTTCGGAAACTACGCTGTATGCAGGTTCAATCTGAAAATGCCTTTTTGACAGAGTGGAAAGAATGTTTTTGTAATTCCTGATAGGCTCTATTTTTTTGTGGAGTATGAATTTCTTTACTAGTATTTCCGCTTTTTTCCAGCCGCTGTCAAGATATACCGCTCCTATAATCCCCTCTATGAAATTGTCCAGCCTCGGCGCCTCATAGTTCCTGTACCTGATGAATTTCTCAAGTTTCATGGAAATGCCGGCATTGTGCAGATACTTGCCGTTTACGTAAGCGGATTTCAGGTCGGTGAGAAACGACTCTTCGGCGTCGGGATATTCTCTGAAAAGGTTTATGCCCACTATGGCATCAAGCACGAGGTCGCCGAGAAACTCCAGTCTTTCGTAAGACCTTTTGCTTTCATAGGAAGGATGCGTAAGGGCAAATTCAATACGCTCCTTATTCTTAAAACGGTACCCTATTACAGTCTCAAGTTTTTTTATTTTTGTCTGCATAATACGGCTCCCGTCAAAATAAGCGAAAGGATAAAAAGAGGAATGTCGCCCGCACGCGCATAAGGCGTTTTACCCTGAATCAGCGGTACGTCATAAAAGAGCACGCCCTCAACAAATAATTTCTTTCCGTTTTTTTCCACAACGGATTCGGAAATGCCGGAAGGAGAAACTACACCGCTTATGCCGGTAATGGAGCACTGTACAAAGTATTTTCCCGACTCCGCCGCACGCAGAGCGTTATGCGCAAAATGCTGATAAGGACCGGCTGACATTCCGAACCATGAATCGTTAGTGATAACCGTAAAAATTTCCGCTTCCTCCAGCACGAGACTGCGCGTCATTTCAGGAAATATATTTTCAAAACATATAAGGGGCGCCACACCTGCTCCCTTTGCGGCAAAAACCGCAAGCTCACTGCCGTGTTTTTCGTACGGTACGTACCCGGCGATTTTTTCAAATATATTGCGTATGATACGGAACCTGCCGCCAAGGATAAACTCGCCGTAGGGAACGAGATGGTTTTTTCTGTACACACTGATTTTGTCGCCTTCCACAAGAAGCGCCGAATTGTAATAATCTCCTTGTGAAGACGTAAAAGTTCCCAGGATGAGGGCAAAGCCATGTTCCGCCGACAACGCCTTCAGCCCCTCAATTATCTCCGGCTCGGCACCTATATCGTCAGGGAAAATGCTCTCGGGCCATATTACAATATCCGGCTTTTTATCCTTCAGGTTTTCTATTGTCATTAATCCGGTATTATTCAAATCCGAATATACGGACCTGCCTTCAGCGGAATTCAGGTTGGGTTGAACAACCATTACCGAAAGAGTACCCGTCCGGTTTGTTTTTCCGTAAAAAATGCCGGCCGGCAGTAAGAATCCGGCCGCAAGAACAGCCAGGGCGGAAAGCCATGACAAAAGATGCTTTTTCCTGAAGGAATAAAAAACGGCAAAATTTGCCAGCACAACAAGAAACGATATGCCGTATATGCCGGAAAGCCCAGCGATTTTGAGAACAGCCGCATTTTTCCACTGGGACAGGCCGAGAAGAAGCCACGGAAATCCGGTCAGGAGATTTGAAACTATTATTTCCAAAAGGAACCATACGGAAGCTGCGGTGAATATCCTGCCTTTTTCCGGAAGCGAGAAAACAAGGTAAAGGAAAAGACCCCAGAAAAGCGAGAGATACAAGGCAAGAAGAAGATATACGGGACCCGCCACATTGTAAAGCCATGAAAAAGAAAAAGCGTAGAAGAAAAATCCGGCCGCCGTTCCGAAAAGGAAATTTCTCAATGAATTTCCGGATGCGGAATAAAGAAGGGGTACCAGCGCAAAAAAGGCAATCGGCCATCTGTCAAAAGGAGGAAAAGCGTAAGAAAGGAGAACTCCGCCCGCGATGCTGAAGATTAAAGAGAAAAAAAGACCCTTTTTTCTATCTGTTTTCAAACTTTATCCTGTTATTATCGTCAAGTTCCACTATCTTCATCTGCCACTTTCCGGCAATTTCGGATTCCTCGGCGAAGGAGACGCCGAGAATGATGATTTCGTCGTCTTTTTCAAAGTGCCTTGCGGCGGGACCGTTGAGGCAGAGAGTGCCGGAATTTTCCTCGCCTTCTATGACGTATGTGGATATCCTGGCTCCGTTGTTGATGTTCAGCACGTTCACCATCTCGCCGGGAAGTATCCCCGCACTGCCGAGAATTGCTTTATCAACGGTAATACTTCCTTCATAAAACAGGTTTTTATCGGTAACCCTGCCGCCCTTTATCTTGCACCTGCACATGCATCTGTACATACCGTACCTCCGTTCATTGAAGCCTTTTTTTACCATTTTTCAGGGGTTGCTGTCAAATTCTGTTGACGAATAAAGAAGGAAAAGGTAACATAGTTTAAATTAAATCTCTTAACAAAATGAGAAAATCCGCTAAAATAAAATTAGTGGCAGGGTTTGTATTGCTTGCCTTTCTGCTTATACCGTTCATTCAC
>CAYOWY010000091.1:0-1269 GCA_964407805.1 uncultured bacterium
ACACGGAGTCTGTAGAAGATGTTGTCAGTGGCAAAGTCGCCGGAGAACGGAGAAAGATTCCCGCCCGCCGTGGTAACTTTGTCAGACGCCTTCATGCAGATTTCCGGCTGCTCGTGTCCGCGCAGTCTTGCAACGTAAACCGCAGCTCCCTGCGACGGCTCTGCGAACAGATACCACGTTGTGTTTCCGTTACCGGATACATCTATCACCGGCAGCCACGGATTGACATGCAGCTGCAATCCCATTTCCGCAAGGACGTTCTTCGTGGTTCCCTGTTGCGGATAGGTCATTGCAGAGCGCAGTTCCGTGGAGGTGATTATCTGCCGTCCCGCAACCTCAAGCGCAGGCGGAACTACAAGGTGAACCCCTCTCACTCCGAGCGGTTTACCAAGTATGTCCTGTTGCGCAGCCATCAACGCAAGCGTGGTGGCAAGGTTGGTTGCGGTCAGCTGCAACGTGCCGCGGTTGGTTATCGCCCCGCCGTCAACGTCGGTGATTGTCGCACCGAAAAGTCCAGCGTTAGGCCCCGTTGCGGAGGTGATAAGCGCCGTGGTGTTGTACGCTTCGGTGTTTACTGCCGCATCGGCGAACCTCTGCGGTATGTCTCCGAACGCGTCCATGTAGTCATTGATGAGAGATTCCCAGCTTATGTCAAACTGCCTGCCGTATTTCGCCACGGCAAGGCTGTAGTAGGAATCATCCATGGCGGATACGAGGTATTCGCCTTTTTCAAGGACTTTATCCAGCACGTTGTCATTGCCCTGCACCTTATGCAGCGCCACCGTCCTGAAATCCTTTACTGTGCGGATTTTGACGTACGGCTGCCAGTTGGTCGGTGCGGTCTGATACCGCGCCAGTATATCCCTCTCCAGCACCTGCCCGAGCAGGTAAGGGAAGTCAGTCGTGGTGATTGCTTCCTTTATCTTGTACTCGTGGAGATGGGACGGGTCGCCTGCTTTGTTATCCAGCAAGTTCATCGCGGCAGCCACAGCCGCCTCGTCAACTTTGCCGGTCAAAGGAGAAAACCCTTTCCAGTCTTCCATCATTTTAAGAAATTCCATGTGTTCTGCTCCTTGTTGTTTTGGTTTAACCCTTGTGCACCTTCACAGGTGCCAGTACTGCCGAACCGCTGCCGCTCGCCACATCCGCAACCACGTACCCGAACCGTCTCGCACCTGTTGAGGTATCTGTCAGGTTAAAGTTCGTGTTATGGATGTAAACGATGTCGCCAGGCGCCATTGTGGCCGAGGTTACGACGTTCAGCCACCA
>CAYOWY010000091.1:1369-5070 GCA_964407805.1 uncultured bacterium
GTGTTACCGGCGTCCTTTACCTTTCCGGCTTCTTTTATCTCGGCAAGGTAATTTCTTTCGGCAATTATCTGGTCGGTTGCGGATTTCTTTACCGCTTCCTCATCAAGCGAGCCATCCTCTTTCATAATCGGCTCAACCTTGATTCTTTTCTTTGCCGCTTCTGGTAAATCCTTTGCTTCGTCCAGAACGGACTTGACTATGCCGGAGACCTTCTCCGCGTTCTCCTTCTGCGCTATCTCGGCAAGTTTGGCGGTGGATTCGTCCAGCTTTTTTTGCGTCTCATCCTTCGCCTTATTCGCCTCGGCAAGTTCAGTCTCTTTGGCTGTCAATTTATTCTGTGCTTCCTTCAGCTTGTCTTCCATTTCTACCTCCTGTTTGTTAAGATTTTCCCGTGCGCCACCGTTCTTTGCGGACTCAAACAACTGCACTATCTGTCCGCCCGCGCCCGGGACGGTTACAAAATCAACGCTCGCAACCTGTGCGATGTTTTCTATGATTGAACCTTTCTTACCTTCCGCTTCGCCCATCTTCCGTGTTCCCATAGCCCTATGCGAAAGGCCGATGTATTTACCCATTGCCTCTATGTTTCCCTTAAATTCAGGAAACGGCTTGCAAAGTGCGTATATCCCGGGGCCTGCCTTGCCATCTTCTTTGTATACTCCGTCAGAGGCAAGTACACCGGCTAAATCCCGTAAAGACCGCTCCGGCCGGTCATGTTCTTCGCTTTCTGTGGGGTGGTCCCAAAACATCAGCGTTCCGGCTTTGTATTTACCAGCGGAGCTTTTCAGTAATGTGTCGCTGTAATAGCCGGAACTGCCCCATCCTGGTTGAATTATCTTTATCGGTATATCAAAACTCTTTTCCGCTTCGTCAAGCGGTATAATATCGGTCAACGCCTCCTCTTGCGGTTTTAATGATTCACTGGATGCCGGTTCAAACTCTATTGGTTTATATTCATGGTCAGTAAGCCATTTCCTTGCATCCTCTACACTAAATTTATCCTTATCAAACCTTATTGCCTGAATTTCCGTTTTTCCATCTGATGTTATCCCCCATATTACATTTATTCCCGCACCGAATTTATCGTCCTGCCTGCGGAATTTATCAAATTTATCAGGAGACGCTATGCGTGCTGCATGCTCATTCGGATATGGTTCCTGAAGCAATGCCTCGGTTAATTGCTCAATAGTCATATCAGTGTTTTTCATTTGATTCTCCATTTTCTCTCCAAGTTTGCGTTGGTATTCATCTGACATCCATTTCTTTTCACTTATGCCGTCAACGACTTTATTCGCAATTATAATCGCCTTCGGTGCGCAGGTTTTATCGCTGCCGCCTTTCGCAAGGCAGGCGTTGTATTCCTTATTCGCCACCTTTACCCATAACTTTTCCTGTTCAGTGTTAAGGTCTTTTTTATGTTTCTTTACATCTGCCTGCGTCCATGGCATAGTTCGCTCCTTATAAGTGTGTTACAGTTTCACGTAAAAAACCTGCAAGGGTTACATCGCCACTCTTGTATCGTATAAACAAGCACACCGGCACCCCGGGAACCTTGGCTCGTGGTCATCGCCAGACGGAAACATCTCGTCCACTCCTATCCATCCGGCGTCTTGATTCTCCTGGCAGCCGTCCGAAACCCTGTCATCTCCTACCGTCTGCCATGACTTCACCATAACAAGCCCCTTATCCTGTAAGTCCTGCGCAAAAATCATGTTTCCTTCGCCGTATGCGTTGGCGGTTTCGGTTACTGATACCAGCTCGGCGCGGTCTCTTATATGCAACTGCGGTTTCGGTACGGAAAACTCGGAGAATTTACCGCGTATCTCTTTTGCCATCTTTGCGTATGACGTGCCTTCTTCTGTGCCTTTGGTAACGATTCTCGCTATCTCTTTCCGTGTGGTTTCGTTTATCGCTGTTACTTTATCCGCGGCGTTTTTGCGGAGATAATCAACGGCTCGTGGATTCTTCAGGTCAAAGGATAAATCAATCCCCCATCCGACGGCTTTTGAAAGTCTGTTGTATCCTTTCGCCATACCCTTTCCCGTGCCTTTCAGTATCGTGTCTGTGAGTTTGGTTAATGTCGCCAGTTTAACCTTGCCAAAGATACGGTTTGAATCGTCCACGTTGAAACTTTCCACAAACTCGGATTGCCACTCCGAAAACTCCTTTAAGAATAACCGGCTCTGTTCACGGAACAGTGAGCGCATTTCACCAGTCATTTCCTTGCGTATCTCGGCAAGCGCACGGTCTTTTACATCGCTCATTATGCGAGACTCGGCAAGGTTGAGCGCCTTATGCAGTAATTGACTGTTCATTTTTCTTGACTATTTCCTCTATCTCGCTGCGAAGATTTTTAATAACCTTCAGCGCCTCGCTTGCCGTTGGCGGTATTTCGTCGCCGTTAGGTAGTTTGTCTTCCGGCTCTTCAGGAAATAAATCATCTATGGTTTCGTCTATGTTGTCCTGCTCCAATGCTTGCAATAACATCCGTGTCGTAGATTTCGGGTCAATCGTTCCGGCAAACATCTGGCCGTTCAAAGTTGCGGACTTGACTATCGCGTCCACTCGCTCCACAATGTTATGAGAGAGCAGGTCAGGGAAGCGCACGTGAATTAAGCGACTTCTCGGCTCGCCTGTTTCTTCGTCAATGTCAAGTTCGCCGGTTATTGCGTTGCCTTTCAGCGCACCGTAGTATATAGATTGGTCAATAACGTACTGGCAGATGTCGTTAAATATATCAACCCACAACGACTGCCGTGATTGGAACTTTAATTCCATCGGCCGTTCCATTGTTCCAGATGTGGCTAAATTGCCTGTGGACGGGTCGCCGAAATAATGTTCATATATTCCGGTGGCTGCGCATACCATCAGCAATAAACGTCTTGCATCGTCCATTGATGTCGTTGCGCCTGCGGTTTTTATCGGCTCAAGTTTATGGCCGTCGGTCATGCCTACCAGTTGCGCTATCTTGTCATCGGATTTCGCCGCCGATACTTTACCACCTGCCGCCTGTGCGCCTGCCTTGGTCTTGGCGGTCAGTTGCCATGCGAATTTTGCGTAACTTTTTACGATTGCACTCCAGTTTTCAAGAAACTCTTTGTATGCCTTCGCCCAGTCCAGTGCGGCGTACACTTCGCTCACGCCGAATAATTGCTTACCGAATTTATTTACAGCGACGTGGTAAATATATGCTTCCTCATCAGCTATATCTTTCGGGTCGTATCCCGCCTGCTTTATCGCCTCGTCTTCCTGTGCGTTGGCCGTAGTGTGCTGCCAATCTCGGTATATCTTGCGTTTAGATACGCCGTTTACGGTGTATTCTCTTACGTAAAACCACGGCTCTTTACGGTCTTCAGGATTGGTTATCTTGGCTTGGATTTCGTCAAATTGTACGGTGCGGATTTTTACCTTGCCGTAAGGGCCCGGGAAGATGAGAAAAAACAGGTTAGCATATACCTGTAATTCGTTTTCTTTCTCTTCCCATGCCTGTTGCGTCCATATTTCCGCTTTGTTTTCCGTGAGGAAGTCCTGAATAACCGTGTCTACTTTCTCGTCTTCCGCTTCTATATTCAGTCCGGCGCCGAAAACATAGTTGGTCTGCAATACCACCGCCCTGCGTATGAGTGGATTTTTAATGAAGTACAGGAAGGCGTTTTGGCAGATGGTTTTCAATGCACCACGCGAAAACTCCGTGCCGGTGC
>CAYOWY010000092.1:0-5059 GCA_964407805.1 uncultured bacterium
TGAATTGCTTCAAGGTCCGGTTGAAAGCAGGTTCTGGAAAGGTCCGTATATGAGATTTAAAACCGCGGATATTGACGGGGAGAATAATATCCTTGACGCGTGGAAAACGCCTCTCTCTTACATGTACCCGCAGGATATCCGTGAAAACGTCCCTTATATAATAATCTCTGCCGGGCAGGACAGGGAGAGGGGGACTGCCGACGATATCGGCAACTGGTAAATACCAATTTGACTTTACGCATTTAGTTTCGTTGGCTGCGTCGTAAGCTGCCTCGGCGTATTCCTACATACGCCTCGTTGCTGACTCCTTGCCGCCTTACTCTATGCGTAAATTGAAATTGGTATAAAAGGATTAGCTTCCTCTCCCCTTAGGGCTTGTCCGCCGTAGCCTTGGCGAAGGAGGGGAGAGGATTGAGGTGAGGGGTTCAATGAAGAAAAATTATAAATTTTTCCTAACGGCCATTTTGATTTCATTCTGTCTTTACGCGGGGAAATTGTATTCCTCCCCGCCTTTCCCTACAACTATTGCTCCCCGCAATAACGCTCCCGGCAAAGCATTCAGTTTTACGGTTGTCGGGGATAGCCAGCCGTCGGGAGAGACGGGTAAACAGCCGGAGGTTTTCAAAAGAATAATAGAAGAGATAAACAAGTCCGGTGCTTCTTTTCTCATCCATCTGGGGGATAAGATACACGGCAGCAAAGACGTGAACGTGGTAAAACGGCAGTACGATGAATATAAAGCAGTCAGAGAAAAATTGAAAATACCGGTCCATCACGTTATAGGCAATCACGAGATAAACGGCGTCAAAGAAAACGAAAACCTTCACAGGGAATTATTCGGGCCGCTCTATTACTCTTTTGAACATGAAAACTGCCTTTTCATAATTTTGAACACCGATTTTGCCGGCAAAGAAGCGAAGGTGGAGGGCGAACAGCTCTCATGGCTGGAGTGCGAGCTTGAAAAGGGAAAAGGGTACAGATATATATTTGTCTTCCTTCACAGGCCGTTGTTTTCAGTCCTTGATCCTAAGAAGGACCATGTGCAATTCTCCTCCAGGGAACACAGGGATTTTCTCGCGGGGCTCTTCAAAAAATATAACGTAAGCGCCGTCTTTGCCGGACACGAGCATATTTTCAACAGCGGCGTTCACGACGGACTGCGGCAGTTCATATCCGGAGGGGGAGGGGGCCCGCTTCATTATACCCCGGCTTTCCGCCACTACCTCAAAGTTGAAATAACCGGCAAAAGCGCGGTTGTAACTCCGATACCGGTTACCGTCAAATAGCGCTTATAGTTAAAGCGGTTTTGTTTTCCTCAACCGAATCCAGCATATCAATCAGGGAATTGTCCAGCATGGCCGGTTTGCCGGAGTCGGAAACTTTTCTCATGGCGCGTATGCGCATCCCGAGAAAAACCTCTTTAATGGCGCAAGGCAGGTTTTCCGCATCAGCCTGCGTGAAGGTGAACTCTTTCCTGTAGGCATCCATGAAGGCCTTTGTGTCGGGGATATCAATCCTGCAGGGCTGTACGAGGGACCGGATATCGCTTCCTTCAAGCGGAGAATTCCTTTTGAAACAGAAAAAAACAATCCCTCTTGAAATATCATAAAGGGTGTTTTGGAAGGATGTCCAGTCAAAGTCAAAGATTCCGCCCACATCGCCGTTTTTGAACTTTACGTTTGTGCTTGTGTAATCTCCGTGCACTATGCCGCGAGTCAGTTTTTCTGTGCGGAAATTTCTTATGAGAATATCCATTTCTTCAAAAACCCGTTTTATCCTGTCCCTGTCAAACAGAACATTCCGCGTTTTTTTCAGGCAATCTTCAAGTTCCTTTTTCAGCAGGGCGGGGTGGAATTCCCTCTGCCATTCCTTTTTCCCGGCAGGATGGAAATTTTGAAGCGTTTTATGCATTCGCCCCAGCATTGAACCGGCGTTTGCAATCCGGCGTTTGTCTCCGGGAGTAAAGTCCTCCAGCCCTTCAATGAACGGAAAAAGCTCGTAAACATCTTCTCCGGAACGGAAGAATAATTCTCCGCAGGTTGTTTTTTCAGGTATGGCGACAGGAAATCCGTTTTCATGCAGGCGCCGCATAACCGAATGGTCAAAACGGATGACATCGGGGGGGCAGAATTCTCCCCGCCGCTTTTTCAGCAGGTATTTTCCGGAGGCCGTGAGTATTATATGCTTTGGAGAAGCCGTCCCGCCGCCCTGTAACACTCCCTCAACTTCTTCAATCCCGAAATGTTTCAGGGCAGGCAGGATTTCCATTAAAGTTCCAGCAGGCGCGCCTGTATGATAACCGGGTTGCTCTTTATCTTCTCCAGCGTTTCGTCCGATAGGGCGCTGTCAATATTCAGCAGGATAACCGCTTTCCCGCCCGCTTCCTTCCTGCCCACGGTCATGTCGGCGATGTTTATCCCTGCCTCCGTCAGTACGGCGGAGATGTGGGCGACGGCGCCGGGCTTGTCATAGTTTTCGCATAGAAGAAGGTACCCGTTGGGAGAAGCATTAACGCGGTAATCACCTATCCTCACTATGCGGGGGTCTTTTTTTGAAAAGAGGGTTCCCGCCGCGGAACTCTTGCCTTTTGTGGTATAAACTTCGAGCAGGATAAGGTTGGCGAAGTCTTCAACCTCCCTGCTTTTCGTCTCCGTAATTTTTATTCCGCGCTCTTGTGCTATGAACATGGAATTGACATAATTTACCGAGCCGGGCACTGTCGGTTCAAGGAGCCCCTTCAGCAGGGAGAGAGTTACCGGCTGTGACGGGTATTCCGCCGTTTCGCCTCCGTAGATGATGTTCAGCCGTTCAATGTTCCCGTCAACCATGTGCGCCTGGAAACAGCCGAGTTTTTCAGCGAGGTTTATGTAGGGCTGTATCTCCTGCATCATAGACGGGTCAACGTAAGGGAAGTTCACCGCGTTTTCAACCACGTTGTCCTTAAGGGCTTTTCTGACCTGGCGCGCTATCTGCAGGGAAACGTTTGTCTGCGCCTCCTGCGTTGAGGCGCCGAGATGCGGGGTTGCTATCAGCTCGTCAAGTTCCAGAAGCGGGCTGTCCACGGACGGCTCCTTTTCAAAGACATCAAGCGCGCATCCCGCGACCTTTTTCTCTTTTATCGCTTTATAGAGAGCTTCCTCGTCAATAACGCCTCCGCGCGAGCAGTTGATAATCCTTACGCCTTTTTTCATTTTGGCAAAAGCGTCCGCTCCTATGAGATGGCGCGTTTCTTTTGTTAGCGAAAGATGAAGGGTGATGTAATCCGCTTCCCCGAGAAGTTCGTCAAGGGAGACGAGTCTTACGGAGAGCTTCTTTGCCTTTTCAACGGAGACGAACGGGTCATAAGCTATGACGTTCATCCCGAAAGCCAGCGACCTTACGGCAACCGCGCTTCCTATCCTGCCGAGTCCGATGATTCCGAGAGTCTTGCCGTACAGCTCGGTGCCGCTCAGTTTGCTTTTCTCCCATTTCCTGGAGCGCAGGGAAGAGACTGCCTGGTAAATCTTGCGGGACAGCGCCATAATGTGCGTCATTGTCAGTTCCGCCGTCGCTATGGTATTTGCATCGGGGGCGTTCATCACCACGATGCCCTGTCTTGTGGCGGCGGGCACGTCTATGTTGTCCACGCCCACGCCCGCCCTTCCGATTACCTTCAGATTTTTCCCGGCTTTTATAACGGTTTCATTAACCTTCGTGCGGCTTCTGACTATGAGCGCGTCAAAGTCCCCGAGGCATTTTACAATTTCTTCTTCGGGAGGATTAACCATGTACGTAACGTCAAGGCCGTCCTCTTTCAGCAGATTCAGCGCATCCTCTCCGAACTCTTCTGTTATTAGTATTTTCACCATTAGTCGT
Organism: uncultured bacterium; assembly: GCA_964407805.1. Lineage (GTDB taxonomy): Bacteria > Ratteibacteria > UBA8468 > B48-G9 > JAFGKM01 > JAFGKM01. The sequence continues at coordinate 3,856 of CAYOWY010000092.1, forward strand.
TCTCCTTTCAATTGCAGGTTATTTTACTACAAAACACCCTGAAATCAAAGCACTGTTGCCGTGGAAACTGGAAGAGAGAAGAAATATCCGGGAAGAGGGAAACATACGTCAATCGGCATAAAAGGCGTAGACTCTTGATTTGTCGGCGCCCCATGTTTTCTCAAGGATAAACCTGACGCCTTCAAGCTGGCGGTTAATTTTGAACCGGACCAGCCTCATAATACTGCATTCAGTCTTCTGCAGTTCTATCCAACTGCCGTTGAACTTCCCCTCAAGGCGGAAGGATTTGGGCATAACGTCCGGCATGGAGCCGATGTAATCGTCTTTCTGATGATAACTCATTGCAACCAGTTTATCAAGACCGCTGTCAAGTATCAAGGTTACGGTATTCACCATTTTTTTCACGGGGAAGATTAGCGAGATGCTGTCTCCCGGACCGCACTCCCATGCATAGGTATTTTTGCCCACAGGCCTGTTTATACCGTCTCTGACAGGTTCAGGGTTTCCGCAGGAGGCCTTGATAGAACTTTCTGTTGTTAAAGGGCTGAAAACCTGCCTGACCCGGGGTATATAGGCGTCATCATAAAGCAATGCCTGCTGAAATTCATTCATATGATATAGCATGCCTTCTGGAAGGATTTTTTTGCCGACGGCAAGAGCCGCGGCAGTTCCGACCGCCTGCCCCATGCTGCATCCTGTGCCCATAACGCGGGTGGAGCTCATTGCAGAGTGCGTACAGCTTGCATTGCGTCCAGCGAACATCAGGTTGGAAACATTTTTTGAGTAAAGGCATCTGTAGGGTATACCGTAAGGTGAGGGCGCCGGATGGTAAATAGTTGCCGGTGTGCCGATTTTCACAGCGTTGAATCCTGCAGGGTGGTGGTCGTCCATTGACCATCCTCCGTAAGCGACAGTATCTTCGAACTCTCCTCCAGATTCAATGTCGTTTTGCGTAAGGACGTGTGCGCCGATATATCTCCTGCTTTCTCTTTTTGCGGGAAGGAACTGTATCCAGTCAAGGGCAAGGTTTTCAGCTTCCTTTCTTGAGGGACAGCGGTTTTTTATGTGGTCCCATATTCCGTAAACTATTTTCAGAAGTTCGTCGCGCAATATCTCGGTATCATGGATGCTGTGGCTTTCTCCCCCGAGTTCAACCCACCAGTATCCCATATGCGTCCACTGGTGTCCGCGCGCTCCATAGGGA
>CAYOWY010000093.1:0-5050 GCA_964407805.1 uncultured bacterium
TGCCCTTGATTTGCCGCCGGAAATATTCACCACTGTTCCCGTGACATATCCTGCTAGGTCTGACACAAGGAAACTTACTACATTCGCCACTTCTTCAAGCGTTCCGGCTCTGCCCAAAGGGATTGAAACCTGCTCGTAAGACTGCTTTAACTTTTCAACGGTTATACCCCGCGTATATGCCAGCGCCCTTTCATATTCAGGGCTTCTTAAGGCAGTCACTTCAAGGATGCCGGGAGCGACTCCTGCAACACGTATCCCGTACCTGCCGAGTTCCTTTGCCCAGCTGCGCGTGAAAGAATAGAGCGCCGCTTTAGTTGAAGCGTATATGCTCTGTCCGGCGGACCCTTCCAGTCCGCTTTCAGACGTAACGTTTATTATCACGCCTTTTATACCGTCTCTTATCATTTCTCTCGCGGCGGCCTGGGCGCATAGAAACGCACCCTTCTGGTTTATTGCCGTCATACTGTCAAAAATCTCCTCGGTTATCTCCTCTTTTCCCGCAGGGTCTACGAGAAGGCGGGGAATAAGTATGCCTGCATTGTTTACCAGGAAATCTATCTTTCCGTACTGCTCCCTCGCCTGCTTTATCATCTTATCAACTTCGGATTTTACGGAAACGTCGGTTTTTATGAAAGTTATTCCGGTTTCTCCGGCTTTATATTTTCTGCTCAATTCATCGGCAGTCTTGGTGCCCTGTTCTTCATTGATGTCGGTAATTATCACGACAGCTCCCGCCTCCGAGAGCTTTGAAGCAATAGCTTTGCCTATGCCCGAAGCGGCCCCCGTAACTATCCCCGCTTTGCCGCACAAATCAATCTTTACCATTTTCATCTCTCCTATATCTTTTCCAGAAGCATGAGGATTCCCATGACAATGAATATAACTGCGCCGGTATATTTTATTATTTCCGGTTTTATGTATTTGGCCAGCACGGAACCTACTATAACTGTTAGTAGAGTGATAATCATATAGGCGGCCACCGACCCAAGCCACACGGAAAAGGGCCTTCCCGATTTCGCCGACAGCGTGATGCCTATGAGCTGGGTTTTATCGGCAAGCTCCGCAACGAGAATAGCCAGAAATGCAATACCGAAAGTTTTGCAATCCATGCAGCTTAAGATAGACATTTTTATCTCCCCTGTTCAAATTCTCCTTCAAAAGAAAGCTCCTGAAGAAAGATTAAAGTTTTATGACGGCTTTTATTATGCCGTCTTTGTATTCAGCCGCCGTCTTCAACGCATCTTCCACCCGTTCAAGCGCAAATTCATGGGTCACAAGAGAAGAAAACGGAAGTCTTTTCTGCGCTATCAGTTCAAGTGCGGTTTTTGTAACATGAGCCGACCTTCTCACGTTTATTATCCTTAGTTCTTTTCTGCGGACGCTGTGCGCGTCAAACTCCAACTTGTCGTCTTCCGGTATGCCGTAAATAACCGCCCTGCCTCCTATCCGGGCAACTTCGGCGCTCTGCCTGAACGTTTCCCCTTTTCCCGCAGCTTCATATCCTATGTCAACGCCTCTTCCGCCTGTTTCTGCTTTTACAATATCCGCAATGTTATCCCTGCTTGCGTCCACGACAATATCCGCACCGAGTTTTTTCGCCATCTCAAGTCTGTATGGCAGAAGGTCGCTGACAAATATCCTTTTCGCGCCGCCCGTCTTAACGGAAAACAGCACTGAAAGCCCTATGGGTCCTGCGCCGATGATTGCTACATCATCTCCTACGGAAAAACCGCTTAGCTTAACGCCGTACAGCCCTATCGCAAGAGGTTCTGAAAGGACGCCGTCGTTATAATCAAGTCCTTCCGGGAGAGGAATAATGTTTTCTTCCGGCACAACCACGTATTCTCTTAAAGCTCCGTCAACCGGCGGGGTGCCGAAAAACCGGACAGCAGGACACAGGTTCGGTTTTCCTGATATGCACTGCTCGCACTCTCCGCAACTGATGCCAGGCTCAACGGCGACTTTCTGTCCCTTTTTTACCCCTTTCACCGCTTTCCCCGTATCCTCAACCTCTCCGGCGGCCTCGTGCCCGAGTATAATCTTGTTCTCAACTATCTGGCTTCCTATCTTTCCTTCAAGATAGTAGTGGATATCGGAACCGCAGATACCGACTCTTCTTATGCGGACAAGCACGTCCGTATCCTTTTTTATTTCCGGAACCGGAATATTTTCAATCACAACCCTGTTTTTACGCATCAGAAACGCCGCTTTCATTCTTTTTTCCTCCATAAACTTGCCCATTTACTTTAAATCTTTTATCCCCTTTCTGTCAATTAAATTCCTTGTAATTTAATTTGACTTTTCAGGGACGCGGTTTTACAATACATGGAATTTTCAGATACGGGGGGAAAAATGAAAAAGGGAATTATAGACACGTCAAAATCCGCGATGACGGTGCGCGAAAGGTTCAGAAGGCAGATGCACTTTCAGAGTATAGACAGGGGAATACACTGGGAGTTCGGCTATGTCAAAGAAACGATAGAACGGTGGCACATGGAAGGACTTCCGGCCGATATTGTTAAGGGTGAAGGCGATTCTTCAATTGAAGAGTATTTCGGCGTGGATAAATGTTACCAGGTTATTCCGAATTACGGCTCCCTGCCTGAATTCACCGGTGAGACAAAGGTTCTGAAGGAAGAGGACGGGAAACGGACGGAACAGCTTCCCAACGGCACTATACAGGAGGTTAATATTGACGGTAAGAGTTCCATACCTCATTTTATAAAAATGCCGGTAAGCAACTGGGACGACTGGAAGCGTTACAAGGAACGTTTGAACCCTGATGCACCGGGACGCATTGAGGGCGACCCGGTTAAACTGAACGAACTCTACCGGAATTCCGACTATCCTGTCGGCGTCTACTTCGGCTCATTTTATGGACGTCCCAGGGACATGGTGGGTTTTGAGAATATCTCCATGATGCTGTACGACCAGCTTGACCTCGTGGAAGATATCATAGAAACACTTACCGTACTCCAGGAAACAGCTCTGAAGAAATTACTGCCCGAAATAGAATTTGATTTCGCAACCGGATGGGAAGACATCTGCTTCCGCAACGGACCCATGATTAGCCCTGCAATGTTCAAAAGCATAGTCATACCCCGGCTTAAAAGAATTACAACGCTTCTCCGCCGGCACGGCGTTGACGTCATATGGACAGACTGCGACGGAAACATAAATAAACTGGTGCCGCTGTGGCTTGAGGCCGGGCTCAACTGCATGTTCCCCATTGAGGTGCAGGGAGGCTCGGACCCGGTGCAGTTGAGAAAAGAATACGGCAGGGGCATCCTTCTGCGGGGCGGCATAGCAAAGTATCAATTGTCACTGGGCAAGGAAGCAATCATAAAGGAATTGAAACGGGTGGAAAAGGTTGTTGAAGACGGCGGATATATCCCGCACGGAGACCACCGCATACCTCACGACGTCCCTTACGAGAATTATAAATATTATATCCGCGAAAAACTTTCAATGCTCGGATGGCAGAAATCTGACATCGATTCAATCCCGGGGCTTGCCACGTAAAGAAGCTGTCCCTTTCTGCGGGGGTCAGCAGGATATAAACTATTTTTTAAGCAGGCGCGGGTCAGTAGCCCTCTGAACAACTACTCTCTTCTTGGGCTTTGAAGACTTCTTTAACGCATTCATAAGCCTGTCATACTCTTTTCTGTCAACGGGAATATCAACAGCCTTATTTTTCTTGCCGGAAAGTATACACGCATTTATGAACTCCATCGTCCTCAATCCGTCCTCACCGCTGACAAAGAGCTCCTCTCCCCTCAATATTGCGGCGGCAAAATTTTTTATTATAGCTACGGATGCCGTAGCGACATTGTTTTTAAATTTGCGGGCTTCCCTTTCCAACGTTATTCCGGACCACATATCTTTTGCTTCAAAAGTGTATTTTGAAATCGGAGCGCTGTATTTATAAAGATAAAGGTTATATCCCCTGATAATCAACTTTCCTTTATCCCCCGCAATCTCAATGCGGAAGTGCCTTTCCGGAAGTTCGCATGTCGTTACGTAGTAATATCCCAATGCGCCGTTTTTGTATTCAAGGGAGGCGGATACTTCGTCTTCAACCTCTATCTTGTGCATGCGGGTTCTCGTATTCGCCTTTATCCTTACGGGAAACCCGCCGAGCATGATAAACAGGTCTATTATATGCGGCGCCTGGTTGATTAAAACCCCGCCGCCTTCCCCCTTCCATGTTGCGCGCCATGTTCCGCTGTCATAATAAATCTGCGTTCGGTACCACGGGTCTATGCAAAGCGTCCTTCTCACCTCACCTATAACGCCGCTTGTTATAATTTCCTTTGCTTTCCTGAAAAGAGGTTCGGTTCTCATCTGGTGCATAACGGTAAATATTTTACCGCTTTTCTTTGCCGCCTTAACCATCCTGTCAGCGTCGGACACGGTAACCGAAATAGGCTTTTCGGAAAGAACGTGGAGTCCGTTCTCCATGGCAAAAACTCCGGCATCGGCATGGAACCAGTGGGGAATAACAACCAACACGGCATCGCAAAGTCCGCTTTTTATCATTTCCCTGTAATCGGAAAAATATTCAACCCCGAATTCTTTACCTTTTTCCCGCGCAACGCTTTCTTCGTTGTCGCATACACAGGTAAGTTTTGTTTCTTTAATGGAGACGATATTTTTACAATGGGTGTATCCCATTCCTCCCATGCCTATTATTCCGATTCTGACAGTTCCCATGCAACCTCCCGTTTATCTGGCGTGTTTCGGATCGGTAACCCTCTGAACTCTGACGTTCTTTTTAACCTTTGAAGTCTTAATCAGCCTCTTCATCAGAGAGTTGTATTCGTTCCTGTTAACGGGAATCTTCACCGCCTTATTTTTCATGCCGGAGAGGATGCAGGCATTGAAAAACTCCACCGCGTTAAGGCCTTCCTGTCCGGGCGAAACGAGCTTTTCCTTTTTCAGGATTGCCATGGCGAAATTCCTGATTATCTCCTTGTGGCCGACTTTGATATCCTTGTCAAGCTTGACTTTCTCTTACTTTACGTCAAGAGATGCCCACATATTCCTGGAC
>CAYOWY010000094.1:0-5026 GCA_964407805.1 uncultured bacterium
TTGAAGGCAGGAGGTGGTTTGACCTGTTTGAATCTGTATCCATAGACGGGGAGGTTGACCACAGGCCGAATTTCGCAGACTATTCGGATACACTCGGAAGAAACAAGCCTGTTTCAATTATGGATCTTGAAATGCAAAAATTGTTCAGACCTGCTTCCTGTGAAGTTGCCCCGGAGATAGAAAACTCCCCTTTCACTGCATGGAGCAAGTCCGATACGGGCACATGGGCGGATATGGTTTTTGCCATGCTTTTCGGTTCTGACGCATTATTGCTTGACCTTTTTCCTTTTGCCGGCAACCGGGCTGACGAGGAGCCGCAGATAGGTTCCATGCTTGATAAGAGTTATGAGTCCCTGTCATGGGTTGCAAAGAATTTTACCAGAGAATTTAATCTTGAGGGAGTAGGTATACCGTGGAAGGAAAATGCTGCGGAAACAGTGCGGACGGCAAAAGGCGAATCTATGGATGAACTGAAGGTGGATGTTTTGCCGGCGTGGAATTTTCTTCTGTCTTATGGGGTGCCTGCCTGCTCCGCCAGGCAAAAGGTTAACGTTATTTTTGGAAATTCGGCATGGACTTTTGAAGACAGTGAAATCCTCGAGATGTTCAAGGGGGGCCTTCTGCTGGACGGAGTGAGTGCAAAGATACTTTTTAAAAGAGGATTTGGCGAATATATCGGAGTTGAATATAAAGATACTCTAAAAAGGGAGAAGTCAAAGTACTCTCTGGAGGTTATTACCAGCCAGGACAGCGGTGTCAGAGAGGGATTATATTCCAGCGTCAATCTTGCGGGAAGCATCTCTATTTTTGAACCGAAGGCAGGAGCGGTTACATGGTCGGATATCATTACCTGTGAAAATAAAAGAGTAGGAGCTGGCATAACTCTCTATGAAAATAGTATCGGCGGCAGGGCGGCGATATTTGCGGCTGGAGATATGCAAGCCCTTCCGCTAAGCTTCCACAGACAGAAGGTATTGCATAGTATAATCCGGTATCTTTACAGGGGTGCTATCCCCTTCCCCATGGTTACCGGAGCGCCATACTTGCTTCCGATGTACTTCAAGAAAAAAAACGAAAAAACTCTTGTTGTCTTCAACGGGTCGCCGGACCCGGCTGTTGTTTCCATTAAAACGGCAGGGAAACTGATTCCGTCTATGGAAACTACAATTCTTAAGCCTCTTGAGCGGCCATCCTCAAACAGATTGTTGAAGGATGCAAAAAATCCGAGCTCGTGGAAAACGGCATCAGAAATTCCGTATATGTCATTTCTGATTGCAGGGTTATATAGCAAAGATAAATAATATACAGGAGGAAAAGAATGATAGACCCGCGTTTTGAAACGCTTATGGGCAGGGGGCAGGAAAAAATAGTCCACTGGGAACACTGGTCAAATCCGGATGCGGCGACATATATTTCAGGGATAGATTTCTACGAGCATCCGAAAAGCTGCATTACAAAGATAAACGAGATTTACCCGTTTTTATATTTGCCCGTTCCAAACAACGATGATCCTCTTCCCCGTTTGGAATGTCAAGAAGACAGAGGCAAAGGCCGTTGGGGACACACCTACCGCGACCACTGGCAGCAGCAGGAAGCCGGATATAAATTTGAAAGCATGGAACAGATGTTGAAATTCAGCCCGCTTGAAAACGCGGATTTTTCTTCATGGAAGATTCCTGAAGCCGCCGACTACAGGAATGAAGAGACTGTTTATCAGACGTTTAAGAAAAAATGTCCTCCTGAATGGGAGAACGAACCGGATAAACAATTGTGGGAAAAGGGCGCAGGATTCTATAACACAATGTTTATGTGGCCTATCCTTGTTTTCGGTTATGAACAATTCCTCAGCATATGCCTTGAACCGGAGTTTGAAAGGATAATGGACGAGTTTGCGGAGATAAACCGCCGCGTTTTCCGGAGTATCGCCCGTCTTCCCGTGGACTGGGTATGCTGTCATGATGACATTGTTACTACGGCAGGCCCGTTATGCAGTCCTTCATGGATGAAAAAACATGTATTTCCCCGGTATGAAGAGTTCTGGGGAATACTTAGAGATGCCGGCAAGCAGGTTGTTTTCATGTCGGACGGGAGCGTTGACTTTTTTGTTGATGACATTATGAAGCTGGGGGTGCGCGGTATTATAAGTGAACCTTATACGGATTACAAGGCCATAGCAAAGAAATATGAGAATTGTTTTCTGGCAGGGGAGGGGGACGTCAGAGTGCTGATGCACAATAATCCGGAAGAGATTAAGAAAATGGTTGCTTCAATGGTCGAAACCGGCAATTTGTCAGGAGGATATATGATGTGTATAGGCAACCATATACCGTTCAACGTGCCTCCGCCGGCTGTAAAACTCTATCTTGACTTATCGGGAGAAATTGCTTACAGGAAAGGAACTTGGAAATGAAAAAACAGAAAGAAGACAAGAAGGCATGGTTTCGTAACGCGGCGTTCGGGATGTTCATTCACTGGGGTATTTATTCTGCTGGAACGTGGAGAATGGGTGATGTTTCAGGAAAATATCCCTGTGCCAGAATATGAAAAAAATGCGGATTGTTTTAAGCCGAAGAATTTTTCCGCAGAAGACTGGGTAAAAACGGCAAAAAAGGCGGGAATGAAATATATGGTTCTTACCACAAGACACCACGACGGGTTTTGTCTTTTTGACAGCAAAGCAAGTGATTTCACCTCCGTTAAGACCGCCGCCAAAAGAGATTTTGTAAGAGAGTTTGTCTCCGCATGCCGTAAAGAAAACATGAAAATAGGTTTTTATTATTCTCTCATAGACTGGCGTCTTCCTGCGGCTTATGAAGGTCCCTTTAAAAACCCGCGCGGATGGAAAAATCTTGTTGATACGGTTCACAGCCAAGTGGAAGAACTGTGCACCAACTACGGGAAGATAGACATTCTGTGGTATGACGGAGGTTTTTATATCAATGGCCGAAAAACATCTAAAACGACAGCAGAAAACTGGAGGTCTGAAAAACTTAACGCCATGGTTCGCAAACTGCAGCCCGACATACTTATCAATAACCGTTCAATACTTCCCGAGGATTTTGATACGCCGGAACAACATATAACGGCTTCTGCTCCCGGGCGTCTGTGGGAAAGCTGTATGACTATGAATAATCACTGGGGTTACTTTGCCGCGGATCCGCTGTGGAAGCCTGCGAAGCAGATTGTTCATACATTGACGGCATGTGCCGGGGGAGGCGGCAATTTTCTGTTGAATGTGGGACCTGAACCGGATGGCCGCATACCGTTGAAATCGGTCAGACGTTTGGATGAGATAGGGCGTTGGTTGAAGGTCAACGGGGAAGCCGTATACGGGGTTGACCGTTCCAGTTTGGATACTGGAACCGCCGGGTGTGCGGCGGAGAGAGGTAAAACAATTTATATATTTGTGCACTGGTGGCCCGGAAGCGTTATAGCGCTTCCGCAGGTTGATATAGAAATTAAAAATGCAAGAATTCTTGGCAGTTCGCACAAAGTCATAATAGAGCGTAAAGGCAGGCGGCTGTTTTTAAAGAACCTGCCCAAAAGGGCGACTGACAAATTAACTACGGTGATCGCTCTTGAAAAAAAATCATGAAAGGAAAAAAATGTATACATCGCGAGAAAGAATAACGGCTGCGCTGGAACACAGAACACTTGACCGAATACCGATAACAGAGGATTTCTGGCCGGAAACAATCAATCGTTGGCATAAAGAGGGGCTTCATGAAAACGTCGATGTCTTTGATTTCCTGGGAATAGACAGAATAGCAGTAATACATCCTTTCCAAGAAGGTCTTTCTTCTGCATTTCCATATGAGATTTACGAGGAGACCGATGAATACCGGGTGGACCGAAATGCTTATGGAGTGAAAGTAAAATACTGGAAAAACAGGTATGCAACTCACGTTGAACTGGAACATTCCGTGAAAGAAAATAAAGACTGGGAGAAGGTGAAGCACGTACTGCTGCCATCTGTTGAACTCTTAAGAAAAGAGAGCATTGAAACGGCAGCAGGATCAAGGCAAAAAGGTGATTTTTTAGCCCTTAATGTCATTGAGCCGTTCTGGTTTTCATTCAAAATGCTGGGTATGGAAAATCTATGCGTGCAGATGAAAACTGACCCGGATTTTATTGAAAACATATGCAAAACGCACATGAGTTTTTTAATGGACATGCTTGAAAAAACAATTTCTTCTGGAATTGAATGGGATGCTGTATGGTTCTTCTCTGATATGGCTTACAAGAACGGACCCATGTTTTCACCGGAAGACTACCGGAGGTTTTTTCTTCCCTGCCACAAGAGTGTCAGCGACTTTTGCAGATCGCATGGCAAGTTCCTGTTGCTTCATTCCGACGGCAATATAAAAAAATTGATACCTTCCCTTATTGATGCGGGATTTGACGCCCTCCAGCCTCTTGAGGCCAGGGCAGGCAATGATATCCGGGATTACAAGCGGGAATTTGGACGCAAGATATGCCTTTTTGGCAATATATCTGCCGATATTATTGCAACCGGAAATCGCACTGCAATAGAAGAAGAAATAAAAACAAAGGTTACTGAAGCCAAAAAAGACGGTGGGTATATATTTCACAGTGATCATACAATACCGTCCACAGTTTCTTTTAAAGACTATTGTTTTGCGCTGGAATGTGCAAAAAGCATGGAGTTTATTAAGGCAAGAGCATGCTTGAATTCTGTTTGTAGACAGACTTTCTGTGCGAGAGAATTTAAACAGGACTGTTTGGCCGTTATTTCATTCTGCGGATGGCTTCGTCTATCTGATTTTTCATGCCCTGGATTCTGATGGTGTTCAAGTCCTTGTCGATTGCCAGGTTCACTCCGCCGAAAACGCCGCCTTTTATCAGGAACTGCCGGTGTTTATCCTGCCCGGCAAGGCCTTCAATGGTGAGATACCCTTCATCTATCGTCACCTTTCCGGCCATCGCGTTGTACCCGAGGTCGGAACTGCCGAACGTCTTTATGGGGCTTCCGCCGCCGAAACTTGCGATGAAGCTTATCGCCCCG
>CAYOWY010000095.1:0-4839 GCA_964407805.1 uncultured bacterium
GACTGCCCCGGGTTAATAATCCTTCACGGAAAATAATTATTTCGGAACGCGCCGACAAAGGAGATGCCCTTACGCACCAGGGCTATCCTGCATGGAAGAAATTGTCTGAATGGGAAGCTCTCTTAAAAGAAGACAGGCATAACGGAGGTTCAAACTACCTGTTCGTGGACGGGCACGTAGAATTGGATAAATTTGCGCATACTGTTGGAAACGGCGGGCAGAACGATACGAACATGCACTACGTCAGTGGTTTCATGCAGTAACCTTGACAAGAAAAATACAAAATTATAAATTATAATTGTTTTCCAAAAGGGGAGCTTTAATGAAAAGGAACGTATTGATTCTTTTCGGCATGTTTTTTTTGTTGCTTTTCGGATGCGGGAAAAAAGCCATACAGGAAGCAGTTCTGCCATTGACCGAGGAGCAGATATCCAGAGCCGTTGACTACGGCATCAAAAATGCATCACTTTCCGTGACCGAGTTTACCCGCGACTGGACGGTGGACCTGGGCTATGACCAGGGCAAAGGCACCGCAACCATAATAACCCCGTTCTTGAAAGTCGCCCTTTTAAGCAGACAGGCGGCATTATCCGGGGAAAAACCCGACGAACGTGTCATAAGAACTGCAATAAAAGAGGATACAGACTTCATAAATTTTGATTTGCTGCTGTTCGGCGGAAGCCCGAAGTTTCCCCGGACCGTGGAATTCCATCTCAAATATGCAGGCAGGGAAATCAAGCCTTCTTATTGTTTCATGCCGTCTTACGGCGAGATTGCCAGGGATTACACCATGTCGGCAAAATGCAGGGTTAAATTCAGCAGGGCGGGGATACCGCCGGATGCGAAAATCGTGCTCGTTGCATCCTTCAAACCTGATGAAGAGACAAAAGAAGTTTCAGTGGCCGAATTTCAATTTGACCTGAAAAAATACCTCTGACTTCGCATGAACTTTCTGTTTCCTTCCTCCGACAATGAAGAGAATCTATCTTGACAGGAACGATTGTGACATATCGCAGAAAGATATTTGCGTGAGGGGCGATACTTTCCATTACCTGAAAAAGGTCCTGCGCATGAAAGCAGGTGATGTTTTTGCAGGATTTGACGGCACAGGTTCTGAATACACGATTGAAGCACGCAATGTTGAGAACGGCCTCCTTGAAGGTGTGATTATTGAATTAAAGAAAGTGATAAATACTGAAACATCATTCAATCTCCAGCTTTTTCAGAGCATACCGAAAAGCGGCAAAATGGACTTGATAATCAGTGAAACCGCCCAGCTCGGGGTAAAGAAGATAGTGCCTGTCATAAGCAGCCGCGTCATCGGCTCCCTGCCTGCGGAGAGAGAGACCCGAAAAAGAGAACGCTGGGCGAAAATAGCCGCGGAGGCCTCCAGGATTTCCGGCAGGGGATCCGTTATGGAAATATCAGAAGTCATGAAGTTCAAGGATGCGGTTGAAATGAATTCCGACCTTTCCATATTCTTCTGGGAAAGAGCCGCAATCCCCCTGCGGCATATAATAGAAAGAGCGTCCCTGCCCGCAGCAGACGCCGTCATCAAGATCTTCGTGGGGCCGGAAGGCGGGTATACCGAAGAAGAAGCAGCTCTTGCGGAGCATTGTGGAGCACTGACGGCAAGCATCGGCAAAAGGATACTGAAGGTTGAAACAGCATCGGTCATAGCAACCGCACTCACCATCTACGAACTGGAAAACCGCAAGTGAGTTTTTCTCCATATACCCTTTTAGATAAATTTGGCTGTTATTGTTTATTAAATAAATCGCTCTCTTGACAATTTATGCTTCCATGCGGTATAATTTAACAAACAAGGAGAAAAATGCCTGCAATAGACAGAGTGCCAAAATGGCTTGAACGTAAATATTCCTCCCTCTGGACGGAGTTCCAAACCAGACCGTTCCGGCGTGAAGACGCCGTAAGAGTACTGGAAGAGAAAAACAAAGATAACAGGGACGACGTGCCTGTCTTCCTTTCCGAGTTAAGAAAGGCAGGACTTCTAAACATTGCATCCGACCCTGAAGACTTGAGAAGAAGCATTTACACATTGAAGAGTCTTCAGGAGGTTTTCCGGGAAATCCTCGGCACGGAGAAGAAATCCCTCGGCAGGAGCGAGATAGAATCCATTCTCAAGAAGGCGGCGGACCTTATAAGAACCCGCGTGGACTACAAGTTCATCCTCGTCCTGCTCTTTCTCAAAAGGATAAGCGACAAATGGGAGCTTGACTACAATAAGGAATATAGAAAGGCTCTGGGCGACGGGTTGACCGAGAAGCAGGCGAAAGAAGAGGCAAAACAATCCGCCTATCACGACTTTGACATCCCCGAGGAATTCCTGTGGGAAAATATCCGAAAGGATTTGGGCGGCCTGCCGGAAAAATTCTCCCGTGCCCTGAAGGTTATAGCGGAGAGAAATCCCGACTTGAAAGACGCCCTTGATAACATGGACTTCATTCAGTTTGCGTCCAACAGGGAAAACTTTGAAATCTTGAGACAACTGGTGGAGTTGTTCAGCGAAAAGAAACTCTATCACGTCTCTCCCGATATACTCGGGGATGCTTACGAATGGATTCTCCGCTATTTCGCACCGCAAAAGGCAAAAGAAGGCGAGGTCTATACGGCAAGAGAAGTCATTACACTGCTGGTGGAAATTCTTGACCCTAAACCGGGAGATAGCATATACGACCCTGCCGCAGGTTCCAACGGTATGCTTATCATGTCTTATAAGCACGTGGAGGAGACCTTCAAAAAAGGCGGAGCGGAAAAACTCTTCTTATTTGCACAGGAGGCCAATCAGAAGACTCTTGCCCTCGGCAGGATGAATCTATACATACACGACATTAAGAATGCACATGCGGCTTCAGGGGATACCCTGCTCTATCCGAAGTTCAAGGAAAAGAACGCAGTCAAGAAATTTAACATGGTACTGGCAAATCCGCCGTGGAACCAGGACGGCTATGACGAAGACGTGCTGAAGAAAGGCGACCTCTGGCAGGAAAGGTTCGGATACGGTTTCTCCCCGCGGCAGTCGGCGGACTGGGCATGGATACAGCATATGCTTGCCTCCGCAGACGAAAAAAGCGGAAAGGTCGGCATAGTCATTGACAACGGATGCCTCTTCAGAGGCGGAAAAGAAAAGAACATCCGTTCCCGCATCCTTGATGAGGACCTCGTGGAATCCGTAATTCTGCTACCGGAGAAACTCTTTTACAACACCGGAGCGCCCGGAGCAATAATCATCCTGAAAAAGAACAAGCCGAAGGAAAGAAAAAGCAGGATACTCTTCATAAATGCGTCGGGAGAATACGTTCAACATCCGGAATCGCGGAAACTGAATAAGCTGGACAGAAAGAATATCAACAGAATAATTGATGCTTATAAGAATTTTGAACATATAGAAGGCTTCGCGCACCCCGTCGGCATTGACAAGATACGTGAGAACGACTACAACCTCAACGTGACGCTTTACGTCTTCCCGCAGGAAAAAGCCGAGGAGATTGACATAGAAAAGGAATGGGGTGAACTGCAAAAACTGGAAGCGGAAATCAAACAAACCGAAAAGAAAATTGCAGGATTCCTTAACGAGATTAATCATGAATGAATTTATTGAGAATGGTTTAGGATTTGAGACCGGAACGGTTGAATACAAAGAGGCCAAAGAAAATCTGCCTCAAAACATTTACTGCACTATTTCCTCCTTCGCAAATACAAAAGGGGGAACGATCATATTGGGGATTAAACAGGAGCGCGATAAAACAATCAAACAAGGCATTAAAAATCCACAGAAAATGGTGGACGATTTAGTCTCAACCGTCAGCGAGAGATTCAATTACTGCCCTGTAATAATTCCTAAAATCATAACAGACAACGGGAAATACTTTATCAGGGTTAAAGTGGAAGAAGCTCTGCAATATGAAAAACCGATTTATATAAGGGACGCCGGACCTCTCAAGGGAGGATATAAGAGAGTAGGCTCTTCAGATTTGAAGTTAACGGATAACGACATAAGAAAATTCTATCAGGAAAAAACGGGTTCTCCGGATGCTCAAGGCCTTAAAGGAACAAGCATACTTGAGATAGACATAGAAGCCCTTTCTTCTTTCAGAAAACTGCGTAAATTACAGAAAAAGGAAGCAAGAGAACTCTTGTTGAACAACAAAGAATTACTCGCAGCATATAGCCTGCTTTCGAGAGGGGGCAAATATCTGACGGCGGCAGGATTATTGCTTTTTGGAAAAGCTGAAACCATAAAGCGGCTTTTCCCTCATTTTAGAATAGACATAATGCGGATAAAAGGAACGCAATGGGGGAAAGACAAGGATCCCTTCCTTTCAAACGACTTGCAGGGCAATCTTATATACCTGCGCAATCAGACTTTAGATATTTTGAATAGGCTCTTTCTTACACCTTTTAAACTGGACAGAAATTTGGCACGCATTGAAGACGACCCTTTCAAGAAAGCAATCAGAGAAGCTTTGAGCAACCTCCTTATGCATCAAAACTATTTCCATCCTTCCCCCTCTCAAATACGAATTTATGACAACCGGATAGAATTCTACAATCCTGGTTATTCTTTGAAAAACCCGGACATTTTTGACAGTCCCGGGTCTGAACTAAGAAACACCTCAATAGCCAGTGTTTTCTATGACTTGGGATGGGCGGAAGTTAAAGGAACAGGATTCAAGACCGCAATTTTGGCGTTGAGAAAAGAGGGATATTCTGAAGTGGACTGGATAAACGACCAGGAAAGGGATGCATTCACCATAACCTTCAATTATCCTGCAGTTCAAGTCACCCCCCAAGTCACCCCCCAAGTCATCCCCCAAG
>CAYOWY010000096.1:0-4831 GCA_964407805.1 uncultured bacterium
TCCCGGAGCCACTGCGTTTACGTTTACACCGAACCTTCCGAACTCCTTTGCACAGGTCTTGGTCAGGGAGATAAGAGCTCCCTTGGATGCCGAGTAATTCGCCTGGCCTATGTTTCCTATCTGCCCTATGATTGACGCAACGTTTACAATCTTTCCCGCCTTCTGCGAGAACATAACTTTGCCGATTATTTTACTGCATATGAATGAACCTTTCAAGTTTACGTTCAAAACGTCATCCCAGTCTTTCTCATTCATTTTCAAAACAAGCCCGTCCCTTGTAATGCCGGCGTTATTCACCAGAACGTCAACTCTGCCCCACTTTTCAACCGCCGCCTTCAGGGCGCTCTCAACGTCCGCCTGCCTTGTTATGTCCAGCTTTGCGGATACAAACTCAATGCCGGCGCCGGCCATCTCTTTTTCAAACCCCTCGTCTATAAAAACGTCCCACATGACAAGTTTTGCGCCGTGCCCGCCGAACTTCATCGCCAGGGATTTTCCGATTCCTCCGAAAGCTCCCGTTATCACAACAACCTTGTCCTTGAACATTTTATGCTCCTTTTAATCCTTTTACCGCATTCTCCAGCGATACCTTATCCTCAACGTTAAAAACGGAAGCGCCGGGAATAATACCTTCTATCAGCTTCTTCAAAACCGCCTTCGGCCCCACTTCCACAAAAACACTGTCTTTTTCATCAGCGGCTATATTTTCAATTATTGCAACCCATTTCACAGGCGAGCAAACCTGCTTTATAAGCCCCCTCTTTATCTCTTCCCTGTCCATGGTCCTGACGCCCGAATGATTGAGGTATACGGGAACTTCCGGGTCGCTGAATTTTATCTTTTCAATCTCTCCGGCAAGGAGGTCCGCCGCTTTTTCCATCAGAGGAGTATGAAACGGCCCGCTCACGTTAAGCATTATGCCTTTCGCCTTGCGGCTTTTCAAAAAAGCGTTGAACTTCTCAAGTTCCTCTTTCTTCCCTCCCACCACAATCTGCACAGGAGAATTTATGTTGGATATGCTTACCGCCGGAAAATCTTTAAGAAGATTCTCAATCTCT
Organism: uncultured bacterium; assembly: GCA_964407805.1. Classification (GTDB taxonomy): domain Bacteria; phylum Ratteibacteria; class UBA8468; order B48-G9; family JAFGKM01; genus JAFGKM01. The sequence goes on from CAYOWY010000096.1 coordinate 1,059, forward strand.
TCCAGTTTAAGGCCGATAACCGCGGAAAGCCCCCCGCCCGCGCCCTCCGATATCTCGTCCATAATCTGCGCCCTTCTCGTCACAAGGGCAAATCCGTCTTCAAGGCTTATCGCTTTTGCCGCCGCAAGCGCGGAATATTCACCGAGACTGTGTCCGGCAACGCAACACGGCAAAAGTCCCGCTCTCCCGAATGCGTGCCAGCAAACCATGCTTATCCCGAAAACCGCGGGCTGGCATATCAGTGTTCTGGTCAGGTCTTCCATCGGCCCGCTCATAATTTTTTCCATGAGAGGCAGGGAAGTAATTTCCTCACCCGTCCGCATTATATCCGCGCATCCCGGGACGTTTTCAATAAAATCCTTTCCCATCCCCACGTACTGCGATGCCTGTCCCGGGAATACCGCGGAAAATCTCCTCATCTTGTCCATTTTATCAGATTTGCTCCCCACGTAAGGCCTCCGCCGAACGCAACCGTAACCACCAAATCGCCCTTTTTAATGAGCCCTTTCTTTGACGCCTCATCAAGGGCAATCGGGATGCATGCGGCGGACATATTGCCGTATTTTTCAATATTTATGTAAAATTTATCGGCGGACATGCCCAAATCCTTCGCCACGCCGTTTATAATCCTTAAATTCGCCTGATGCGGAATCACCAGCGCAATATCCTCTTCCTTAAGGTTAAACCTCTCCATGAGTCTTTTTACGGAATCGCTCATCGCCCGTATCGCAACCTTGAAAAGAGCGGCGCCTTCCATTTTCATGAAATGCATCCTTTTTTCAACGGTATCAAAAGAAGCGGGGTTGGCTGACCCTCCGGCAGGCAGGTTAAGAAGGTCCCCGTAACTCCCATCAGCTGAAATATACGAACCCATGATTCCCTCTTCGCCGGACTGCTTAAGCACCGCCGCTCCGGAACCGTCGCCGAGAAGAACGCAGATGCTCCTGTCGGTATAATCTGTCACCCTGCTCATGCACTCGGACGCAACCACAAGCCCCGTTTTATACCCTGCGCCGAGCATAAGATTCTTTGCAGTCTCAAGGCCGTATATGAAACCGGAACATGCGGCCGACAAATCAAAAACAGGCTTGTTTTTAATTCCCAGCTTGGATTGTATCAGGCATGCCGTGGATGGGAAAAAATGGTCAGGTGTTACAGTTGAGCATATAATAAACTCAATCTCCGAAACGGAAATACCGGCATCTTTGCATGCATACAGGGCAGCCTGCGCACCCATATCGGAAGTAGCCATCCCCCTCGGACATATCCTTCTCTCCTTGATGCCTGTCCTTGTTGTAATCCATTCGTCGGAGGTGTCTACCATCATCTCAAAGTCGCTGTTGGTAATGACCTGTTCGGGAAGAAAAGAACCGGTGCCGGAAATTACTACGCCTCCCATTTCATACCCCCCGTACTGCTTCGCAGTTTTTCCATGAAGCCGGAAGCGGCAATCTTTTTCCCGAGTTTTATCGCACTGTAAACAGCCCTCGGAGACGAACGGCCGTGGCTTATTATAACACTGCCGTTTACACCGAGCAGAAGCCCGCCGCCGTATTCCGCATAATCGCCTTTCTTTGCAAAATCCTTAAGGATGTTTTTCATAAGCATGGCTCCCATCTTTCCCCTAAGGCTTTTCCTTATATCTTTGGTCAAAATAGTCCTGAAGGACCTGGCCACACCTTCCGAAACCTTGAGAACCACGTTCCCGGTAAAACCGTCCGTAATAACCACGTCCGCCTTGCCGCTGAAAAAATCCTGCCCTTCAATATTTCCCGTAAAATTAATCTTCTCATTTTTCCCGAGCAGTTCAAAAGCCGCTCTCCGCAGATCGTCGCCTTTTGTTTCTTCCTCGCCTATATTCAACAGGGCAACTTTCGGCGACTTTATCCCGAAGACATCTTCGGCATAAAGAGAACCCATAAACGCGGACTGAAGCAGGTGCAGGGGTTTCACCTTCACGTTCGCCCCTCCGTCAAGGAAAATGGTAAAGGAACCTCCGGTTGTCGGCATCAAAAGAGCAATCGCAGGCCGGTCAATCCCGGGCAGAAGCCCCAGTTCAGAAATACTGTAAGAGACAAAAGCGGCGGTATTGCCCGCGCTTAATGCGCAGTCCGCTTTCTTCTCCTTCACGAGCTCTATGGTCTTTACCATGCTGTTTTCTTTTTCTCTCAAAAGCTTAAGATTGACCTTTTCATGCATCTTTATATAATTTGCGCAGTCCTGTATGACTACAAACGGATATTTTTCAGGGTCAATCTTTCCCTTAATTTGGTTTTCATCTCCGACAACTATAACCTCCATGCCGTCGGATTGGGAAAACATATGGCAGGCTTTAATAACAGGGTAAGGCGCATTGTCTCCGCCCATCCCGTCAACTCCAATAACGATTTTCTTTCTGTCCATGCGTTATTATTCTTTCTTCTTTTTCTTCTTTATTTCTATTACGGGAGCTCCCTTATAATAACCGCAGGCTTTGCAGGCAGTGTGAGGCAGTTTAGACGCCCCGCAGTTGGAACATATGCTCAATGATGACTTCTTCATCTTCTGGTTACCGCCCCTTCTTTTTCCGGTTCTGCTGTTGGAATGTCTCCTTTTCGGATTAGGCATTGTTTTCTCCTTTACCCCGAACTCTCACATGCTAAGCTTTCCAAGTGAGGGGTTTACGATTTATATCTTGTTAATAATTAAATTTCTTCTTCAGAGCCTGAACCACAACCTCCGGCACAAACCTTGAAACGTCCCCCTTCAACCCCGCAATCTCCTTGACAATAGACGAACTTATGAAAAAATACTCCTCTCCCGGAGTGAGGAAGACCGTCTCTATACTGCTGTTGAGCTTCCTGTTGGCGAGCACCATCTGGAATTCATACTCAAAATCCGACACGGCCCTTAATCCCCGCAGTATTATATTTATCTCTTTCTTCCCCAGATAATCAACCAGAAGCCCGTCAAATTTGTCAACTTCAACCCTGTCATTGCCCCGGTATATTTCCTTTATCAGATTGACTCTTTCCTCCGTCGTGAAAAGCAGGTTTTTCCTTGAATAATCCGCAACCGAAACGATAACCTTGTCCATAAACAACAGGCCTCTTTCAATCACATCCATATGCCCCTTGGTTATGGGGTCAAAACTGCCCGGATAAACCGCTATCCTTTTCATTTTTCACGATCTTCAGAAACGACACCGCACTCTTGCCGTAATGCTTCTCTTTATAAATCTCCAGCCCCTCAACCTCCGGAAGTTTTTCCCTGTTACCGTGTTCAATAACGATTATTCCCTCTTCTCCCGCAACCTTCAGTCCGGCGATGCTTTCCAGAATATATAAAATCTTCTTGCCGGGATAATCGTAGGGCGGGTCGGCAATTATCAGGTCAAACTCTTCATTTTCAAGGGTTTCTATAACCTTCTCTGCCTTCCCTTTTCTTATTGTGCAGCGACCTGCAATATCCAGGGACTCAATATTTTTTCTTATGGAATTTACAGCTTCCCTGTCTGATTCAACGAAAACAACCTCCCGGGCACCGTGGCTTGCGGCCTCAATCCCAAGCGCTCCTGTTCCTGCAAAAAGGTCCAGCGCTCTTTTGCCTTCAATCCATCCTCGCAGAGCGTCAAATATCGCTTCCCTTACAAGGTCCTTTGTCGGCCTTAGTCCCTTCTTCTTTCCCTCCGGACAAAATAATCTTCGCCCCTTCAAATATCCGCTGATTACTCTCATGCTAATTTAGCATCACACCTTGAATTTGTGCGGACTCATCTTATGCCAGTCTATAAG
>CAYOWY010000097.1:0-4831 GCA_964407805.1 uncultured bacterium
CCAGAGGACAGCCCATATATCCCTATAAGCCTCTGGAAAACCTGTCGGACAGGAGCGTTCCGAAAAAATACAGGTGCGTGGTATTCGAGAATGAGTACCTCAAACTTGTCTTTCTCCCCGATCTTAACGGAAGGCTCTATTCGGCGTTTGACAAGGTCAACGGACACGAACTGTTCCACAAAAACCCGCAGATGAAGCCGGCCCTCTTCGGCCTGCGCGGGGCATGGTGCGCCACCGGCGTGGAATACAATTTCCCAAACAGCCACTCAACAACGACGCTTGAACCCGTGATGACAAAGGTGCTCAAGCACGAAGACGGTTCCGCATCTTTCGTCTGCGGGGACTGTGAACGCGTGGGAAGAATGCTATGGAGCGTGGAAGTCATCCTGAAACCGGGCAGCGCATCCATAGAGATGGTGACGCGGTTGTATAACTGCACGGATTATCCGAAACGCTTCTACTACTGGCTCAACGCCGCGGTTCCCGCATATCCGGAAACGCGCTTCATCTATCCCGGGAGCACCCGTACTCTTTTAACTCACCCGCCCATGGATATCTCAAGGATAGCGCATCTTGATTATCCTGTTCACAAGGATAGGGATATCAGTATCTTCAAGAATATACCGCAGCATTTTCCCGTGTTCGCAGAAGAGATGGAAGAGGATTTTTTCGGAGTCTATCATGACAGCCTGAACTGCGGGCTGATTCATATTGCCGACCATTCTGCCGTCAGGGGGCGAAAAATATGGATGTTCGGCAACGCAAGGGACGGAAAGATGTGGATCGACAGGCTTACGGATGGCGGGATTGATTACTGTGAGCTCCAGTCAGGTCCTTTTTCCCTGCAGTCCGACTACCGGCTCATGCCTCCCGGAAAGACCCATGTACAGAGAGACCTGTGGATTCCCGTCGGAAATACCGGAGGATTCAATGCGGTTTCAGAGAAAATAGCAGCCAATATCCTGAAGAAAAACGGAGAAATATGCGTCAGGATGAGCACTTCATGCGATATCTGTGGAAGACTCGTTCTCACGACGCCGGAGAATCACTGCGTATATGAGAAACCTATACGTCTTTCGGCTCTTGAAGTAAAAGAATTTGTCATGGGTACAACTTCACGAACGGGCTGCCGTCTAGAGATAATTGATAATGAAGACAGGAAAATCTTTTCACACCCCATAGAGAGAGAGAAACCCGGGAAATGGAAAACCCCGGCAGGAAAGACAAGAATCGGGAACCGGTATCTTGAAGGGCTGTACTGGGAACAACAGGGATGGGATGACAGGGCTTACAGGATTTACGCGCGGGACAGCTCAATCCCCTCCGCGGTAGCCGCCGCGCGCATGGACATGGATTCGGGACTGATAGAAAAAGCTCTCGAATCCCTGGAAAGGATACTGCTGACAGACAGGGAGAATGCCGAAGCCCTTCTTTATTCCGGCATCTGCCTGAAGAAACTCGGCGACTATTCCGGTGCGGAAAAACGTTTCTCCAAAAGCTGTGACAATGCGGCTTTCACCGGCGACGCGTTGTCGCACATGGCGCAGATTTCCATAATGAAGAAAGACTACGGCCAGGCCGTCAGACGGCTGGAATCCTTGGAGAAGAATAACGGCTTGGCGGGATACAACCATTCCTTGTATGTCCTCGCATTGAGAAAGAGCAACCTCCGGAATGCTGGTAACGCAAACCTCATCGCGGCAGAAATAGAGATTCCCTTTGAACCTCTCGCCATGGGTGAATCGTTCTTTTCCGGGAGTCCCGGCGAAATCGCCTCCCTTGACCCGCAGGTCCTGATTGAGATTCTTTGCCGCTATATTAATCTCGGGGAGTATGCCGACGCACTTGAGATAGCAGGGTCTTATGTCATGAATAAAAGGGCAGTACCGGCACTTATCTTGTATTACAGGGCATACCTGGAGCACCTGTGCGGAAAAGAAAAACTCTCCGAAAAATCCCTTAAGCGTGGCGTGGCGGCAACCGGAGAATGGGACTTTGTATCAAGGAATGAATCCGGAGAAGTGTTAAGGTTCGTCCTGAAGAAAAAACCGTTTAATGCACCGGCTCAATACCACCTTGGCAACCTGCTTTTCCATAAGAGGAGATATAAGGAGGCTCTCGAATGCTGGAGAAAAGTAAAAGGGCCCCTTGTTTCCCTCTCTCTGCGCAATGAGGGCTTGTACCGGTGGAAGGTTACGGAAGAGACGGAGAAATCTCTCTCTCTATATAAAAAAGCCGCCAGTGCGGAAAACTGCGGCGCCAGGACTCTCTGGGAATATGACCGGCTCATGGCGGAAGCCGGTGATCCCTCAAAAAGAAAAAAACTCATAAGGAAACACGGGGAGAGGTTCAATAAAGACTACCGGCTGCTCCTCAGAAAAGTGGACGTTTTTCTTGCTGCGGGTCAGCCGGAAGAAGCTCTTGAGATACTTGAAAGAAACACATTCTCTCTATGCGAAGGAAAACTTTTTCCTCGACTTCTTTTTGAAGAGGCGTGCCGTCAGATTGGCGGCAGATATCTGTCCGCAAAGAACTACAGAAAAGCGCTTGAATATTACATGAAGCCTCTTGAATATCCGGAAAACCTGAGCGTGGGCAAGCCGGCCGCCAACATGGAATGCGAATGGTACTGGCTCTGCGGGACGGTCTGCAAAAAAAATGGAGAAGATTTACGAGCACATGAGTTTTTCAAGAAAGGGACTGAGAAAGGCATTGCCATAGGAATAGATTTCTTCCCCCTTAAGAAGCTCGTTTGGCAGCACGACGACGAAATTCCAGACACGGTTGCGGAGAGAAATGAAACTTTCCGAAGGCGCTGTTTTAAAATGCTCTCAAAGAAAAAAGGGTAGTAATCAAGTAACATAAGACGAATATCGGTTCAATACGCTCCGAAGCTCAAAAAGAGAACGAAATGGAAATAAAAATTTACAATAAAGATGGCTCGTTGATATGCGAAACCGCCCCAGGAAAACAAAAAACAAATCTTTTTGAATCCTGTAAAATAACCCAAAAATTGCTGGATGACTCACAAGGACTTTTAAAAGTCAGGTGCAGCGTTCCGATTCTTGACATGCACGGCTACTGGACGCCCGATATAACAAGGCCGAAAATGAAATTGGACTGGAAAATAAATTTATCCAGCGCGGCAAACTGCAATTTCCCTTACATCTGCTTTATCAACCAGGGCCAACAAAACCGCTTCACTTTCGCATCGACAAACCTTTTGGATGATTCAATACTCAGCGCCAAAATGAACCAGGAAACAGGTAATTACGACATGGAACTTACCGTTTCGGTATGCGGGGATACTGAAGAATTCGAAATATTCACGGACATAAGCAAACGGACGTGGACAGAAATACTGCCGGATTACAGGAAGGCGGCAGGAACCGCTGCCGCCTCTTATCCTGAGCAGGCATGGTATCCCGTATACTGCACATGGTACGCAGTGCACGCCGCTTTCGGAATTCAATGGCTTGAACAACAGTCCGATACCGCAAGTAAACTCGGCTTCGGAACTTTTATTGTCGATGACGGATGGTGTTTTGACGACATAAAGCGCGTCAAACCTGACACCATTAAAGTATGGTACGAACAAATCGGGGACTGGAAAACATCAGAAAAGAAACTGCCGGGATTCGGCGAACATATACGCCGCGCCCGCGCCGGAGGATTGAAATATATGCTCTGGGTTGCCCCTTTCATGACAGGAATCAGAAGCACCTTCTACAAGGAAGCAAAATGCGGTTATCTTACCGATGAACATGAAGGCTACCGGATGTTTGACATTTCAGATAAAAAAGCGGCGAAGAAAATACAAGATAAACTGTCAGGCCTTGTAAACAAATATGGCCTCGACGGACTGAAGATAGATTTTATCGATGCGATAAAACCGTCTATAGAAAAGCCTGTCGGAAGAACTTCCTATAATTTCATAAAAGGCCTTTTGAACAACATAAAAAAAGACAGGCCTTCCGCTCTTTTTGAATTCAGACAGAGGTATGCCACTCCAATAATGCTGAACCATGCAACGCAATTCAGGGCTGGAGACGTGCCGTTTGACTTTTCAGCCAACCTGCATCGCATCGCTCAAATACGCATATGCCTGGGAGACAAAGTTCCCGTGCATGCCGACCCCGCTTACTGGCATCCGGAAGAATCGGAAAAGAACGTGTCCCGCCACATGATGAGCTCTATTGCAGGAGTCCCCATGATATCCATGGATTTGAACAAACTGTCCGCTAAGCACCGCGAAATCATGAAAAACTGGATCGAGTTTTACAGGAGCCATCTTGAAACATTCAAGAACGGACGCTGGCTTATAAAATATCATTTCGATAGCATATCCTATATTTCAGTCACCTCCAAAACTGAAAAAATATTGTTTTTATGCGGGGAACATTTTATTGATTTGGCAACCGGAGATTTTCAAGGGACACTTTATCTTCTTAACCTCGGAAACCGCCCCGTTGCTTTCAAAAACTGCTTGTCTTTCGACCCCTGCGGCCGCCCCTCGACAAAGGGAACGATTCCGGTTGCCGGCCACGGCATTGCGAAGGAATGCTAAAAGTTTCAATTTTGAGAGATTTTTGTTGCGGAGGAATTTTTGAGGGGGATGGAAGTCTTTGATTGGCAAGGATTTCAGCGGAAAAAAGAGAGTAAAAATGGGTGGCAGTAGGGTGGCAGTAACTTGAAAAAAGGGCATTTTTGAGCTGAAAAAAAAGCGCCCTTGTTAGATAGATTATCTCTTTGTCTATCAAGGAGTTGCGCGGGGTTAGTGTTAATCTTTAGACCTTGTGGTACAAATCCCTTAAAAAACTAACAGAGGCCC
>CAYOWY010000098.1:0-4817 GCA_964407805.1 uncultured bacterium
TCTTTACAATTCTCACAGAGTCCATAAAAATGTATTATGTGATTTTTGATGTCAAACCGGTGTTTTTTGGCAAGCGCGTCCTCTGTTTTTTTAATGAGCTCTTTTTCCTCATCAACAAAATCCGTGTAGTTAACAATCTTTCTGCATTTTGTGCATACAAGATGGTGGTGATGCGCATCCTTCCGGCTTGCTTCTATCAGTTCGTAGCGTGCTTTCCCGTCCCCGAAATCAAACTTCTGAACCATGCCCATCTTTGTCAGCAAATCAAGGGTTCTGTAAACTGTGGCAAAGCCGATTGAAGGATTTATTCCGCGCACAAGAAAGTAAATATCCTCGGCGCTTAAGTGTTTTGACGTTTTGCTTAATATGTTAAGAATAATCTTGCGAGCTTCGGTAATACGCATTCCTTCCGCAACCAGTCTCTGATGCATCCACGGATTTCCGCATCTCATTTTTACCTCCTAATGATAATAATTCTCATTATCATGTTACCTTTATATGTAGCAACTGTCAAGAGATGATTGGAAATTATTTTTGGAAGCGCCAATTTAAGGAAGAAGATTCTCTATGGATATTCTGCCCCAGACTTTCGCCATGCAGAAAGCTTCTGCGTATTCAACACCGCATTGGACGCCCCTGAATCCGGCCACCTTTTCAAGCATCCTCACCGGCTCTGATTGATGGTGCCCGGAGAGCCACTTGTACTGGCTTTCGTGTGCGAGAAGCATCTTCTTCTTTACCTCCATGAATCCGGTAATATCAACGTAATTGCTCGGTTCAAAACCTAAGCCGGCAAGCGTTTCCATGTAGTAAATTGGCATGATTTTCTCATGGGCGGGAAGTTTTGTTCTATAGAGTGGCAGGGTTGCGGTGAAAGCCGCATCAAATACAAGCTGTCCCGTAATAACATGGTCCGGCATGTAGTCGCTTACACTGTGAGTAATTATAACGTCGGGTTTTGCATGCCGTATGATATCCACGACCGCTATTCGCATCTCTTTTGTCGGATACAGGTCAAGGTCGCCGGCTATCGGTCCCAGAGCTTCCGCTCCTATGATTGCGGCGGAATTTTTTGCCTCTTTGTCCCTGACGGAGGCAAGCTCTTCCGGTGTTATGTCTTTGCCTCCCATGTTACCGTTACACAAGTGCGCCATAAAAACCTTGTCTCCTCTTTTCGCGTATTTTGCGAGCGTTCCCCCGCAAAGTATTTCAAGGTCGTCCGGATGAGCTCCTACAGCCAGTATGTTCATTTTATCCTCCAGTTAATTGCACTCGGCGGCCAGCGGACCGGCCAGTTCCTTCAGGAAAAACAGTTTTCCCGGAAGCGTCGGCATAAAACTGCTGGGAATCCATGTACTCGGCCCGTGCCTTAGAGTTACCCATAAACTCATTCCCTGCCACATCATGCCTCTTGCGAGCGTCCCGTCAGCTCCGCCTATTATGCTGTCGGCTTTAAGGAAGATGCCTGGTCCGATTGTGTTTGCAAAGCAGGGGACGAGAGTCGTTCTGCTTTTGAAACTTGTTATTGCGTTCTGCTCAATTGTAAGAGGATGAAGTTTTGCTCCGATTCGGTATTCCTGCTTTTTCCATTCCGCCTCCGACTTGAATTCCGCGGCGAAATGAGGCTCCCAGAATGCTATGTGAAACACCCTGCCTATGCCGAAAATGACCACCAGTTTCGCGCCCTGTTTTTTAAGAGCGTTTATTTTTGAGGGATATTCCGGGAGCATCTCCTTTGTTGCGAAACATCTCTGGTTTTTGGGAACGGTAAGTTTGCCGAGCGGACCGTAAAACGCCTCCTGCATGGCGTTCTGGAAGGCGGCCGGATTGCTTGAAGGGAGCGTTTTACCGCTCCGGTCGCTCCATTCGTCCATGTTGAATCCGTGCACGTGCCTGCAGTCAACATTCCATTCCTTGAGGAAATAGATAATCCACTTGTACATACCCATGGGACCTACGGGAAGTATCAGTGCCAGTTGTTTCCCCGCTTCCCTTGAAGCGCATATTTCTGCGGCTATCTCATGTCCCATCTTTGCGTTGAATTCTTCCAGAGTTTCACAGGAAACCGGCGAGAAATTTTTGTTCCACCATCTCTGGCGCTCCGTTATTTTATCCGGCGGATTGGCGCAGCATCCGTCTATCTTTTTCATGTCCCAACCGGCAGGGAAGAAGTTTTCCAGAAGAGAACCATTCAGAGTAGTTATAAGATCCATCGCACATCCTCCTTTTACTATTAATGATAGCACAGCTTTGGTGTTTTGCGGAACTTGACTTTTTCAATTAATTATATTATTGTAAATAATAGAAAAAATCAAATGAAAAGGAGGAATAGAATGAATAAGCTGGCAATTGACGGAGGGAAGCCGGTAAATACCGAAAAGTTTCCCATGTGGCCTTCGTTTTCCGAGAAATCCGTAAGGATGGTATCGGAACCTCTGAAGACGGGCAGGGTGAATTACTGGACGGGGGAAGAAGGCGTGAAGTTTGAAAAGGAATGGGCGAAATGGAACGGCGCAAAGTACGCCGTCTCCACGACAAACGGCACCAGCGCCCTGCATACCGCCGTTGCGGCTCTCGGAATAGGCCCCGGGGATGAAATTATTTGCCCGTCTTATTCGTTTATCGCCTCCTCCTTTTGCATCCTGCAGGCGGGAGCTCTTCCGGTTTTTGCTGACGTGGATGAGTCGCATACCTTAAGTCCGAAAGAGATAGAGCCTCTCATCAATGAAAGGACAAAGGCTATTATTGTCGTTCATCTTTACGGGGTGGTTGCGGACATGGGCCCGATTCTCGCGATTGCGAAAAAACATAACCTTGCGGTTATAGAGGACTGCGCCCAGTGTTTCGGCGGGGTTTACAAAGGGAAGAAAGCAGGGACTGTAGGCGACATAGGCTGTTTCAGTTTTTGCCAGAGTAAGCATTTCACAACGGGCGGCGAGGGCGGAGCGGTAATAACCGACAACGAGGATTTGTGGTGGGAATGTAAGTCGTTCAGGGACCACGGCTATGACGTTAAGGAGCGCCTGCGCCTTCTGGAGCTTGAAGAAAAGCTCACATATATTCATAAAAGGGTGGGGTTTAATTACCGCATGACGGAGATGCAGTCCGTTATAGGATTGTGCGAGCTTGAAAGGTTTGACAGCTGGAATCTGGCAAACAGGAAAAGAAACGCGAAGTATCTCATAGACGCATTGAAAGGGCATCCGCTTGTGCTTCACACGCCGGTTGATACGGAAGATAGGCAGAATGCGTTCTGGTGGGTTCCGTTTGTGCTGGATGCGGATAAACTGAAGGTTCCCGTAAAGCAGTTTGTTGCGGCGGTGGGAGCTGAAGGAGTGCCTGTTTACGGCGTCCAGTGGCCGGAGATGTATAGGGAAGCCGCCTATACCGGAAAACACGGTTTCGGGAAACTGCAGTATCCGTTCAACGACCCGAGCGCAAGGAAGATTGATTACAGTAAATTTGACTGCAAAAAGGCACAGTGGCTTTCAAAGAGGACGATGAATTTCTTCCCGCATCCTGTGTATGAGATAATGCACATGGGAAAATGCGTAGAGGCGTTCAACAAGGTTGCTGCGGTTTATATGAAGTAAAGGGAGGAAAATGAGAAAAGTTAATATGGGGGTTATCGGCGCCGGTGGTATAGCGTACAGAAGAACCATCCCCGGGATGCTTAAGGCGAACAACATAAATCTTGCTGCGGTAATGGATATTGCGCGCATCAAAGAGATAGCGAAAGAGTTTAATGTCCCCAGAGCTTATACTTCTGAAAAGGAAATTGTCAGGGATACGGATATTGATGCTGTTTACATTGCAAGTCCCGTATACCTGCATTTGAAACATATAAAAATGGCCGCGGAAAACGGCAAGCATATCCTTTGCGAGAAACCGATAGCCGCAACATTAAAAGAAGCTAAAGAGGCGGCTGATATATGCAGAAAGAACAAGGTGTTTTTTCAGGAAGGCTACATGATGAAGTTTCATGGCGCGCACCGAAGAATAAGGGAACTCATAAGCGAAGGCAGAATCGGCAGGGTGGTGTATATGAGGGCGCAGCTGTCATGCTGGTACCCCCCGATAAAGGGGGCGTGGAGGCAGGATCCGCAAAAGGGCGGAGGAGGCTCTCTGATAGACATGGCGACGCATCTTTACGACCTGCTCGAATTCCTTACGGATGAAAAGATAGGATGGGTGTCCGCAATAGCCAATAATCAGGTACAGGACTACAAGTCCGAGGATTCCTCAACGACTCTTCTGGAGTTTAAATCCGGCGCGCACGCCACCGTTGACGCTTTCTTCTGCATCCCAGACGAATCAACCAGGACGCGCCTTGAGATATACGGTTCGCGGGGCAGTATATTTGCGGAAGGCACGATAGGGCAGAGCACGGGCGGAACGATGGAAGGCATCTTCGGGCTAGGAACCGGCGGGTACGAAGCGAAACAGAGCAAGGACGTTGTCCGGAAATTCAGAAATATAAAATTTAAAAAAATCAATCCTTATACTGCAGAGTGCGAATACTTTGCAGACTGCATACTGAAGAACAAAAAGCCAGGGATAAACAGCCTGGAGAATGCACTACATATAATGGACCTCACGGAGAAGGCTTACAGTTCCTGCAAGCTCAAAAAAATCCTCCGCGTATAGGATTTATTGTTTTTTCTTCGGCACGAGAAGTTCCAAATCGGCCTTATCCTGTTTTCTGCCGGAAATCTTTTTACTTTTTATCAGATGTGCAAGGTCTATAAAATTAACTTTTATCTTTCCGTATTGTCCCTTTTTGCGGTTTTTCCAGATTTCAGCGAAATCTAAATGGG
>CAYOWY010000099.1:0-4817 GCA_964407805.1 uncultured bacterium
GCACGACATAACATACAAGCGTGAGGGGAACCGTCAGCAGTTTAGCGGCCTCGTTGAGGGCGCGGCGCACGGGCGTATCTTTTGTGCCGTTGATTTTCGGGTTGGTGATGAGGGCGCCGAGCCAGTGGAACCGGTGAAGAAAAGCCGGGCCCGAGATTCCGGGGAACAGATACTTATATCCGCCCGAAAAACCCACCACCTCATGGGGGAATACCGGTCCAGCAAGAATAACCTCGTCGTACTCAAAGACCTTCTTGTTAATGGTTACGGGAATCTCTTCCGAAAGAAGGCCGTTTGAGATTTCAGCAATTTTTGACGCCGGCACCGTTCCTATATCGGCGAGCTGTCCGGGGTCATCCCACTGATGCTGTAAAATAGATGAATTCCCGTATGTCGTTTGCCTGTCCTTCCCGGTTATACCCAGGAAAGTGTTCACCCTTTCTTCCGGCATAGGGGGATGAGTTCCGAGGGCGATTAGGAAATCCACTCGTTTCGCAATAGGCGAGAGTGTTTCGTGGATGTATTTGAATATGAGCGCCGTTGGTCCGGAGCGCGTAGTGTCAGGTATTACGGCAAGCACTTTTTTGCCGGAAAAGCTTTTCACTCCGCACAGGGTATCCTTTAAAACCTTTCCCAGTTCCTCGTTTGTGAAAGGTGTTTTCGCGTTCTCTTTTCCTCTGTACATTGTTTCCTTTTTCCCCTCACCTTTTATTCCTCTCCCCTCAGGGGAGAGGGTGCAGGGTGAGGGGTGGTTTTTACAGAACCAGCAAACGGCCTTCTGGATTGAGTTCCCTGTAAAGATGCTTTCGCGTCTCCTGCTTCACTCTGTAAGCGTCCGCGTGGTTATAGTTTTTTTCTTCCCAAGGGGGCGTTTTCAGAAGCACTCCGGAGAATTCTTCAATCAGCGTTTTTTCCGTTTCGCCGGCGTAAGCGTTATTCAGAAATTTTTCAAAATATCCCGGGAATTTATTCCATGCCTCGTTTTCTATGCCGGCAGGTATGGGGTAGAAGAGCCCGTTGTTCTGTTTTACGGCTTTAAGGTCGCCGTCGGCGTCTCCGAGCATTAAAATGTTTGCTTCGGCATATCCGCAGGCTTTCTTCACAGTCTCAATGTGATGGCCTTTTTTGCCCATCTCCTGGCCCGCTATCGCTTTTATGTATTTAAGCAGGTTATTGTCCCCCCAGAAGTTCACGAGGTCTTCGTAAGGCGTTTGCGAAACAACTATGACGTCTGCCTTTTCAGCCATTATTTTCAGGCATTCCTCAACGTTCTCAAAAGGCGGTATCTTTATATGGGAAAACATCCTGTTGACCGCCTCGCTCCAGCCCAGAAGCTTATAAAGGGACAGGTCTTTGGGCATGGTGTTGAGATATTTTACAAGGCTCGGATTTCCGAGGCCGAGTTTATTTTTTTCGCAGAATTCAATATAATTGTCCAGAGGCTTCTGCGCGGGGAGTTCAACATTGTTCTTTCCTGCCGCCTCAACGGCGTCTTTGCGTCCGTGAAGAGCTCTTAGCGTGTACTGGACCGCGAGGAACCTGTTGCATCCTCTTTGCACGGAGAAAAGGTTATAATATTCGGCAACCTCCCTGAAATAAGATTCTATGCCCCACAGCTGGTAGAATTCCATGTACTGCGGATGGAAGATGAGCATCTGCTTGCCGCTCATGTTGTCGGTGACGCATCCGTCGGTGTCAATCGCTACGAGATGGTCTTTTGTCCTTTTGAAAGTTTTCAACTGCTGTTCAGCGTCATGCTTTATCTGCTCATCCGTCAATTTTACAAAATCCATTGCTTTTTCTCCTGTTTTCCCCTTCACCCTAGACCCTCTCCCCTTTCTCTCCTTTCCCTTCTCCCCTCGGGGAGAAGGTCAGGATGAGGGGGAGAGGGAAGTAGTCAGGGATTACCGGTTTGCCACCGGCACGTAATCTTTGCACTTTTTCGGCGCGAACTTCTCTTCAAACCGCGAAAATTCAGGGAGCGGCCCCCCGATTAACGGCATCGCCCATTTTATGAATTCTCCGGTGACGTCCACCTTGTCCGCGGCGATCCACTGCTCCGGAAATTTTCTGTCGGCGTTTGCAACCGTACCAAGTTCAACCTTGTCGTAAACCGCTTCGTATTTTGTTCCCGGTCTGCGCAGAATGGTGGACATATAGCCGCCCTCCCCTTTGAGGGCTATGCCGGCTCCGTATACGCCCGCCTGGTATGCCTCTTCAAGGTCAACGGAAGAAGTTGTAGAAAACTCCCTCCTCTGTTTGGTCCCCGGCTTTTCACACCTTGCAATTCCCTTGCATATAAGCCGGCTTTTTGAACGTCCCGAAGCATCCTTTCTGTCTAAACCGTTGAGGTAGTTTATGAGCGCCTGTTCCACGGATTTACCCGAGGCTCCGAACTGTGCGTGTCCGAAGTTGTCGCAGAGAATGTCAAGGTCTCCGATTTCCAATCCTTCGCTTATGGAGATTATGCATCTGCCGTATTCGGAGATTTTTTCGTTTACCTTTGAAGTTATGAATTCAAGGTTATCTTCCGGCCTGTTTTTATTAAGCGCTTCCGGAAGAAGGATAAGCAGAGGCATTTTTCTTTCCGGATCCGCCAGCCTTGCCGAGGCGGTTATGAAGCCGATTTTCCTGCCCATGGAACTTATGACCAGCACCGGATCGCTCGTATAACTTGCCTTATTCTCTTCATTCGCTTCCAGTATATTAGTGGCGGTGTATCTTGCGACGCTTCCGTAGCCGGGATTGTGGTCGCAGACGGCGAACGTCCCGTCATCCTGAAGCTTGCCTCCGACGTCGTTGTCTATCGTTTTTACTATGCCGGTGGAAATAATATCCAATCCCTTTTTCGCTGCAAGGATGCTTACCTTGTTTGCGGTATCCATTGAATCGTTGCCGCCGCAGTAGAAGAAATAGCCGACATTATGCTTTTCAAAAACTTCCACGACGCGCTCCATATCCTCATCGCTTTTAATCTTATATCTGCAGCTTCCTATGACGCCTGCCGAAGGAGTTGAGGAAAGTAGTTTTATCTGTTCGGGCTTCTGCGCCGAAATGTCGTACATCTCTTCTTTCAGCACGCCGAGGATGCCCATTCTGGCTCCGTATATCCTGTCAATCTTTCCCGATTTCTGAAGGGTGTCTATGACTCCTCTGATACTGTTGTTTATAACCGAAGTCGGACCGCCGCTTTGCGCAATTACCGCATTCCTTTTCATTATTCACCTCTCTCACTTATGGTTATGGAGAACCGGCTTTCTTCATAGACTGTTTCTTATTTGGTTATTTCTCTTTCCGGCCTGCCGGGAAGCATCCATTCCGTATGGAATTCCCTCATTTTACCTTCACTGTTTGTGATTATCTCCGGCTGTTTTTCCCCTCCGATTTTGAAATATCCGTGCGCACCGAAATAGTCCCTCTGCAGAGCGGAAACCTGCGCCGAGACCATAACGGGCGAAGCAATCTGCAGAATGTAGTCATAAGAGGATGCCATACCGAGCGCTGAAACGCCTGATTTATGCGCTATCTCAATGAACCTTTCCAGTTTCCAGAGATTCCTGTTAACGAATTCGGAGAACTTCGGAGTCGCGAGAAGGTTAGGCAGGTCGGGATTTGCCTTGTACGCTTTTGTTATCTCGTCGAGGAACTGTGCGCGTATGATGCATCCGCCGCGCCAAATCTGCGCTATCTCTCCGAGGTTCAGTTCAAACTTGTATTCCCGCGATGACGCCTGCAGGAGTGCCAGTCCCTGCGCATAGGATGATATCTTGGCTATGTAGAGGGCGTCGTGCGCGATATCTATCAGTTTCTGTTTATCTTCCGGCAGTTTTTCCGCCTCCGGCAGGTTGAGTATGTTTCCCATTTCCAGGCGGAGGTCCTTATCCTGCGACATTTCCCTGGAGAATACGGCTGACGCTATAGTGGGTACGGGCACAAGAAGTTCCAGCGCACTCTGTATTGTCCACGTTCCGGTGCCCTTCATTCTTGTTATATCCGCCACTATGTCCACCAGGTATTCTTTTCCAGCCTTGTGCTTTTCCTTCATGCTGTCGGCGGTTATCTCTATCAGGTACGAACGGAGGATATCGCTTTTTCCGTTCCATTTTTCCATGATGCCTGCGATTTCTTCGGCATTCATCCCGATTTTCTTGAATATCGACGCGCATTCCCCTATCAGCTGCATCTCGCCGTATTCAATTCCGTTGTGCGTAGTTTTCACGAAATGCCCTGCGCCGTTTGGCCCTATGTAGGTTACGCACGGCTTTCCGTCTTCCGCTTTTGCCGAAATGTCCGTGAAAATCTTTTCAACCAGCTGATACGCTTCCTTCTGTCCTCCGGGCATGATTGCCGGTCCTTTCAGCGCGCCTTCTTCTCCTCCGGAAACACCCGTTCCTATAAACAGGATGCCTTTCTCCGTCAGTTCGGAATTTCTTCTTATAGTGTCCTTAAAAAACGAATTGCCGCCGTCTATGATGAGGTCTCCCTTGTCAAGAAGCGGAAGGAGTTTTTCAATGAATCCGTCTACGGGTGCGCCTTCCTTGACCATCAGCATAATTTTTCTCGGCGACTTCAGAGATGATACGAAGTTCTGAAGTTCATAAGAAGGAATAAAATTCTTCCCTTTTGCCGGGCCTTCAACGAAATCCTTTGTTTTTGCTTCGGTTCTGTTGAATACCGCCACGGTATAACCCCTGCTCTCCATATTTAACGCCAGATTCTTTCCCATGACTTCCATTCCGATTACGCCTATATCAGCTTTCCCGTTCATGTGTTTTTCCTCCTGTTTTAAAATCCGCAAAAAGGAAACTTGCGTTCCC
>CAYOWY010000100.1:0-4814 GCA_964407805.1 uncultured bacterium
TCAGGCGGGTAATCGTGAGGCGGAAGGACACCGATGACCTGAAACCGCTGGACGTTGACGGCGTCTTCATCTCCGTCGGACAGAAGCCGAACGTGGAATTCATTGACGGCAAGGTTGAGCAGAATCCCGGCGGATACATAATGACCGACTACAGGATGCAAACCTCCGTGAAGGGTGTTTTTGCATGCGGGGACGTTATAAGAAAGTCACTTTACCAGGTGGTTACCGCTTGCGGCGAGGGCGCCACAGCCGCCTCCTCGGCAGAAAAACACCTCTCCCATCCGGATATCTGATCTCCATATTATTGATTGAGTCGTCCCTTGACAATTCTGTTTTTGTTCAGTATAATCATTATAGTGAACAAAAATAAGATAGTATGTCCAATTGATTGAAGGAAAATGATAAAAGACATTATTTTGCAGCATAAGGCGGAAAAAGAAAGATTTCTTTCAAAAGATTACATTGTGCGAGATAATTCTGTTCGTGCAAGGGAATTCTTGAAAAATGATTTAATTAAGGTTATTACCGGTCCAAGACGGGCCGGGAAGTCGGTTTTTTCTTTCCTCCTGCTGAAGGATGAAAATTTTGCTTATCTGAATTTTGATGACGAAAAGCTTCTTAGCATTAAAGACCATGATGAAATTATAAAGGCGGTTTTTGAAGTGTATCCCGGAAGCCAATTCATTTTTTTTGATGAAATTCAGAATCTGGAAAACTGGGAATTATTCGTGAATAAACTGCAGCGCAGAGGATATAATCTTATTTTGACGGGCTCTAATGCGAACCTGTTAAAAAAAGAACTCTCCACAGTTTTGACCGGAAGGTATATTCCTGTAGAAATTTTTCCTTTCAGTTTTGCAGAATTTCTTAAGGCGAAGAATTTACGGTTAAACCAGGAGGAGAAAAAACTTCCGGAGGTAAAAGGAAAAATATTGAACTATCTGTATGAGTACCTGAAAAACGGAGGGTTCCCCGAGGTTGTCGTGAAAAATATGGATGCGGGACTATATCTGGAGACGCTTTTTGACGCGGTCTTGTTTAAGGACGTGGTGAAACGGCACAATGTGAGGTTTTCTCAACAAATCTATAACCTGGCATTATACCTGTTGAGCAATGCATGTTCGGAATTTACTTTCACAAGGTTGAGAAACAGCCTTGAATTCCGCAGCACAAGCACCGTGCAGAAGTATCTGGATTACCTTGAGGAGTCATATCTCTTTTTCTCGCTTAACAGGTTTTCTTTCAAGATGAAAGAGCAGGTTAAGACCCCGAGAAAAGCCTATGCGGTGGATAACGGATTTATCCTTGCCAGGGCATTTCAGACTTCGGCGAATAGCGGAAAACTGATGGAAAACCTTGTGCTTCGTGAAATCCTGCGAAACGGATACCGGTTGAATGAAACGGTTTTTTATTACAAGACGCGCAACGGCAAAGAGGTTGATTTCGTTCTGAAGGAAGGATTGAAAATTACGGCATTGCTGCAGGCGTGTTTTGACGTGGAAAATATCGAAACTAAAAACCGGGAAATAAAAGCTCTATGCGAGGCCGGCGAAGAACTGGAATGCAATAAATTTCTGCTTATTACCTGGGATTACGAGGGAGAAGAAGCTTGTAAAAAAGGCACAATTCACTATATCCCCCTATTTAAGTGGCTGGAGCATAGAACGACCTCATGGTGAGCGAGACCGCACAATACTTCCGCGGCCGCGAATCCGCCATTTTCGACCCGTCAGCCAAGGCCTGAACAACTTTTTGTAAAACAGGTTTATGGCTGGAGATGGAAACTGCATGTTTTCTTCTACAGCACGCTTTTGCCGACGCAGTTATCCGGCAGATGCGGCGGCGAAAACTTCTTTGGGGTTTCTCAACTCCTCTCCGAAATGCTTGCGGAACTCGGCACGTAGTTTTTCGATGTCTTCCTGAAGCAGGCCTGCTTTTGCCGTCACCGTTCCAGTCTCTCCCGGGTCTGATGCAATGTCCGTTACTTGTTCGGTTGTTTCTCCAAGGTCGTAAACCGCATACTTGTATCTTTCCGTTATCACGGCACGTCCAACAGGACTTTCAACTGGGAGTGTACGGCTGTCCGAATCTGCACGTCTTCCGTTGAGGATTTGACGCAGAGATATGCCTGAAAGGTCTTCGGGGGGGGGTATTTCCGCATAATCGCACAGAGTCGGCAGGATATCAAGGCCGTTTGAAACAATCAGTTTTTGTTCGGACGGTACTGCGGGAGAAACGTCTGGAGCGCTTATAATCAAAGGTATTCTGCACGATTCATCATACAAGACTCCTTTATGTTCCATCTTGTGGGCGGCATCCATATCTCCATGGTCGCTTGTAAACACTATCACAGTATTGTCTCTCTGTCCGCTGTCTTCAAGCGCTTCAAGCACGCGTCCGATTTGCGCATCCGCTCGTTCTGTCAACCTGGCGTAAGCCCATCGGTGTTCTCTCCACCGGCGCGCACTCCATTTTTCCCTTGCGCTCATACGAAAAGGCCGCTGTTCAAGTAATATGCGTATCGCTTCAGGTTCGTCAACCTGAGGTTCAAAATTCTCCGGCAGGGGAGGACAGTAACGGGCAAAAAACTCTTCTTCGTCAACTGCAGGTGGATGTTTGAGAGCCTTGTCCAGCGTTTTCAGTTCAATTTTTCCCCTTTCTACAAGTCTGCGTTCATGGTTGTTTATCGGGTCATCCCGCAGTGCCATATAGCATATGTCGTGGGGGTTAATAAATGAGGCTACGAGACAAAAAGGCCTGGCAGAGTTTCTTGATTTGATGAATTTCGCACAGGTGTCGGCGAGGATATCTCTTTCATCATTGCAGAGATATTTAAATCCGACGTCCTCTGCCGTCATTTGCGGTAGGTGGACTTTTCCCGCATAGACGGCATCATAGCCTGCCTTCTGCATGAGAAAACCGAGGCCGTTTTTTCTGATGTCGCAAGGAACCTCATTGATGTTGTGAACGGCATTACTTATCATTCCTATATCACCGGGCATCCGTCCGGTCATAAGGCTGAAGCGGGAAGGTACGCATACCGGATTTGTGCAGTAGGCACGGGTAAATCGCACCCCGCGCGCCGCAATGGAGTCGATATTCGGTGTGTTCAGATGCTGGTTTCCGGTACAACTCATCATTGATGAATTCTGCTGGTCGGTAAACAAAAACAGGATGTTTGGTTTCACCGGATGCTCCACCTTCTGACAATTTTATCATCAGTGCCGATGTCTCTTAAAAAACTGACGAACCTGTTTCTCATCCGTTGTAGCAACTCAGGATTTTTTCCTGCAATATCCTTTTCCTGACGCATGTCTTTCTCAATATCAAACAAAAGGTCTTTTGATGCAGTTCTTCCCTTGGTTTCTTTTTCATATCCGTCAACTGCCAAATCCTTGCTTGAGGATATGGTGCTTGCCGCAAACGGATGGATTATCCCTGTAAAACGTTCATATACCACGGTAGCGATACCGTCGGGGCTGTCAAGGTAGGGAGCGCTGAAAGCGATGTCGCGGTGCTGTTGCCCGGGGTGTTGCAAGGTCCGTGCAAAAGATTTTCCATGGACGGTTGCCGGAACATCTATTCCCGCAATATCCAGTATGGTGGGCATGATATCCATCGGCTGAACGACGGCCTTGCATCTGGCGCCTTTTTCCAAGCCGGGCACGGAGACAATCAGCGGGATATGATTGATTTCTTCATAAAGCGGTATGTAGGAAAAATTGTCGGGTTCGAGTAAACTTTTTCCGATGATATGATGTTCTCCCAGCAAAAAGCCGTGGTCTGTAGTCAAAAATATCACGGTGTTATCCATCAGTCCCATGTCCTTAATTTTTTCCAGCAGCCTTCCCACCCAGCGGTCAACGAGCGTCACTTCTGCCGCGTACAGCGCCCGGCTGTGTTTCAACTCGGACCCTGTTAAAAAATCCGTGTGCGCGTAAAGTGGATAATCAACCACCTCTCCTTTATACCCGGGGTCGTACAGGTCCACGTACCACTGCGGCGCATCCCATGGTTCGTGCGGGTCAAAGGTGTCCACGTAGAGGAAGAAATTTTTCCGCCGGTAGTTGTCTTCCAGCCAGTTACATGCCTGTGTCATTGTTCTTGCAACGAACCTGTCGGACTCATACTGCCATCCGTACACATTGCGCCGGTGCTTTTTTTGCAACATGTCGGCTCCGCGGATTTTTGCCGGATTGCAGGGATGTTCCGGAACTTCCGGATGCGTTTTCCATCTGTCGGACTCCTGCCCGCGTATCCACTCAAATCCGTCAAATCCCCTGTCGTAATGATAGCCGTTTTCAAGAATATGGGGGCAGTCGCATACCATCATGCTTAAATATTCCTTATTGCCTAAAACCTCGGATAAAACCACCTCGTCTTTGCCCAGGGGCGCCCAGCCGGTATAACTTGACGTAAACCGTCCTGTGAGCAGGTCGCGGCGGTGAGGCACGGTGGGAAAACTGCCTGAATACGCCCGTTCAAACACCAGAGCGTTTGATGCGAATTTGTCGATGTTCGGCGTGCTAATCCAGCCGTTCCCATAACATCCGAGATGGTCGCGTCTTAATGTATCGGAAACAATTATAACAAAGTTCATATCGTCCCTCCTCGTATATCCATTACCCGACATCCTCCATTTGACTTTTAAAAAGAACTGTTTTAACTCTGAATTCTGACTTATTGCTCACATTTTACTCCGGTATATCTCCCGTGACAAATAAATTTCCGCGAAAACTTCCTGTTTTTTCTTTATCCACAACCAAACCTTCTCTTTTTTCACTTTTGCTGCCATTTTTGAAAATGCCGCCCCC
>CAYOWY010000101.1:0-4813 GCA_964407805.1 uncultured bacterium
GTATGCGGACACGAAATTTTCAAAAACATATAATGCGAAGGAGATGATATCATGAGAAGCACAATTTCACGAACCGCTTTTGTGCTGACTGCCGTTTTTGGAATAATTCTTACAACTGTATACGCAGAAAGGATGGAAATAAAAGATTTTGAAAGCAGAAAGATACTTTACAGATTCAACGAAGAAGTGGTTTTAGAAGGAACACTGTACAATCCCACAGGGAAAGAAAAACTGGTTTCCGCTGAAGTTTCCGTCCGCAAGGGCATGGACAGGTCTTTCAGCATCGCGCGGAAGGAATTGCTCTTTGAGCCGGGAGAGGAAAAAATTATCACTTTCCACTGGAACCCAGGAACCGAAGAATACGGTTTTGCCGCCTTTCTGCGCCTTAGCACTTCCGGCGGGGAGGAAATCGCCGTTTCTGCTCCGGCTATTTTTGAAGTGTGTGATGATTGGCGCAAGGTAATGCGCGGCGGGAGCAGGAATATCACTTGGCCTACCTTTACTCCGGGGCACGAGAAAAGTTCCCAGGCAAACATGGACAGGGTAGCACGCAGGTTCCGCGACAGTTATGTAAATACCGTGGAGTTTTTCGATGTCTGGCATCCACGCCTCAACGACCTTACACCCGAGGAGGATGTCTGGCAGCATTGGGCACATGCTATAGACCACCTTGCAGGAGGAGGTGGCCGCTGGGCAAATTCCAAAATAGGCAAAGCGGAGATAAAAGCATGGATAAACCGGTTGCAGGAAGAGGGTATAAGAGTAACGTCCTATTTCCATGTCCCCGACTATGTAACACCGGATGAAAGCTGGCGGCTTTACAACAGGGACGGTGACCGCATACATTATTATATATACCGCCCTGAATATCGCAGGTGGCTTGAAGAAAACGGGTATGGTATCCCCAACCTGCTGAAATTTGCCGAGGATTTCGCCGAAAGAACTGCCGTTTCAGTAAGGGAATACAACTGGGACGGCACGTTCCTCGATGATTTCAACACTGTAGCAAGAAATACCGCAAGCGCGCTGACAAAAGACGGGCAGCCGGTAACCGACCTAAGCGCCGCAGAGGTTTATGACCGGGCATTGGGCAAATTGTTATCGCGCGTCAGGAAGGAAAAAGGGGATTTTCTGTTTATCCCCAACGGACTTCACATAGATATTGAAGGTATCCAGTTTTTCCCGGCCAGGGACATGTTCGGAGCAGAGGGCGAGAAAATGCCCTTCATCGAAGCTGCACGCCACAATGCCGTGAATTTTACAGAAGTACGGGCAATACAAGTCCAGGCAAACTCACCATGGCAATTCGGGCGTACCTACAGTGCGGTCAGACAGGCTTCGGGGTTACCCGTATGGGGTGTTTTTGTAACTTCCGTACCCTCTCCGCACATAGATCCGTTTGAAGGCAAAGCAATGCCATGGACGGATAAAGTCGAAACATACAAACCGTTTGCAGCAATGATTCTCTCTACAGGGTTGGGTTACTGGGACTATTATGAAGGAATTTTCAAAAATGAGGTAAGGGATGCATACCGTGCCTATAACCGATTTGCAGCACGTTACGGACAGTACCTTTACGATCTTAACATCCGTTGGACTGAACGTGGTATTGTAAGAGTCGATTCACCTGAACATGTATACTGGAAGGGGCATACCTATCAGCGTGAATTCTCCGATTACAGGGAAGTTTATGTCCATCTGGTTAATTTCGATAAACATTATCTCGCCGCAAGACTCTGGGACGAAGAACGCACCGTTCCTCCGCCCGTAAGAGATATACGTGTTTCTGTCCTTCTGCAACCCGGAGAGAAGGTTGATTGGATTTGTTACGCCAGTGCAGACGGCGACCAGGACCCGGTCTCCTTGAAGGTACTGCAAAAGGATAAATGGGCAGAAGCGATCGTTCCTTACCTGGAATACTGGGATCTCATCGTCGCGCGCATCTCCAAAGATAGCTCTGTATCCGCTCAGGGTGGCAATAGCAAAAACTCCGTTGAGGCGAGTGTAAGCTGTAAAAGGGGAAAAGCCGATACTGAAATAAAGGCCCTGCCCGTGATTTCTGTTCCGGGGCCTGTTTTGACAGGCGATGAAAGCGCATCCACCATACAGATTGAAAACCCGGCCTACCTGGAAGAAGGGAGTCTTTTACTCTGGTTTAAACCGAAAAAGTGGACACTTGAATCGGCCATTCCAATCATTGGAGTAGGCAAAAAAACAGGAGAAGGAGAGTGGCGGGGATTTAACATTTCCATGCAGCCTTATGCGGGGCAGCACCTTCATATGACTTTCCACCCTCCGGACTCCAATATTGTTCACAGATTTGCGGGACGTTCATTTTCCATGATACACACGCGAAAACTCATGGAAACTCCGGATAAATGGCGCCAGCTGGCCTATACATGGCGCGGGGAAAATACGAAGATGTTCATAGATGCCGTGGAAATACCCCTGTATCCATACCCCCGCCCTGCCTTGGAAAAAACACACACTGCACTACCGGCAGCCGATTCTGTTGCCATAGGCGGTCGCGTATGGCCCTCCGGAGGAATTAACACGCTGGTAGAGCGGGTCTCATTATACGATGTTGTCCTCAATAGAGAAGAAATATTGTACAGCTATGAAGAACGTACGGGTTCGGCTATTGAACAGGACGTTTTTTAACACACCTTTTTTTTGCAAACTCTTGCGGAAAAAAAGATGAAGAAAAATAAAAATGGGAATGAATAAAAAGCCTATTCAGTATAACATTTCATTCCCGAATGTATGGGGAGGAGGACAGATTCTTGCGTTTTCGGGGATAGACGGCACCACGGATTTTGAAAACGGCCTGTGCTTCAGGACTTTGCATGACGGCATCGGGCTTGAGTTGATGCTGCCTGCCGGAGCAAAAATAGTTTTCGGTCAGGGCCTTCCGGAAAAGGTCGTCTTAACCAGTGATGTAATAGATATTGTTGTTCGAACCGAGAGGGTTCGCGGCGCATTCCTGGATGCCCTGCATTTTCTCATGGAAGGAGAGTGCACAATAGTTGAGAAATCAGAGAAAATCGCAGTCAAACAGGAAAAGAACAGTACTCTCATTGGCGTGGAAGGTTTCTTTGTCCCGTCGAAAATAGATGCCGACTTAAATTCAGTTATTGCTTCTCGTCTAAGGTGGCTGAATTCATTGAATGTCCCGTCCTTGTTTTCTTCTGATGAACGGAGAAGTTTCCTGAAGGCCGCCTCAATTATGAAAAGCCAGGTCTGCACTCCTTCTGGTTTTATAAAACACCGGTGGACAACACCTGATCGATGGCCTCACCGCAGGATGTGGCTGTGGGATTCCGCTTACCATGCAATAGGGTGGCGGCATCTGGACATTGAAATTGCCCGGGAATGCATTGAATCCGTTTTTGACAGCCAGTTTGAAGACGGGAGGATTTCTTGTACGTGCGGGCCAGACATCAGGACGGAAGAAACACAGCCGCCTGTTCTGGGAACGGCTGTTATGGCAATAGACTCCGTCGTTCCCGACGTTCAATGGCTGAAGGAGATGTATATGGGATTGTGCAGGTACGTGACCTGGGACATACACAACCGGAGTTCCGTAGGCGGTTTGCTGGGTTGGCATACGGAAAAGAATTCAGCTTCCTGTCGGTGCGGCGAAAGCGGCATGGATAACAGTCCGCGGTTTGACGGCCATGTGCCGCTGAATGCGGTGGATTTTAACTCCTATGCAGCCTTGGAGTGTGAAAATCTTTGTAGGATAGCCCGCAAACTCGGCAAAAATGAAGATGCTGTACTTTGGAACAAGCGGTATAAACATTTCAGCAGATCGATAAACCAACGATTGTGGAATGAGGAGATAGGAATTTATATGGATTGTTGCGCGGAAACAGGGGAGCAAACGGGTGTTCTTTCCGGGGCAGGCTTCCTGCCCTTGATTTGTGGAGCTTCGGCAAGATATCAGGCTGAACGTCTGGCACGGCATTTGAAAATTCCTGGTTATTTTGCCACTGCACTGCCTCTTGCCACTGTTTCTCCACGGCAACCCGAGTTTTACTCAAAGGATATGTGGAGGGGGCCTGCGTGGGTTAATCTGAACTGGCTGATTCATAAAGGGTTCTTGCGCTACGGATTTGAGGTTGAATGTAAAACAATCGCTGATAAAACTTTGAAGGAGATAGAACGCTGTTATAAAAAATACGGAACTTTTTTTGAGTTCTATGACGATTCTGCACAGGTTGATCCGCCTGACTTGCTCCGTAAGGGGAAAAATGAGCCAGGGTCTTCCTACAATCAAGTAATTCATGACTATGGATGGACTGCGGCTTTATATGTTGACTGGAAGCACCATATGCTTTCTATGTGTTGAAAAATCATAAAGAATGTCTGCTTAGTTAAGTATCTCCGCATATGCCTTGATATATTTTTTCTTATCCTGATTCTCCGAATATGTTATAAGAACTCTTAACGGGGAATTCAAGATGGACAATCTATTTATTTCAAGATAGTTCACAATTGTGGCCGCATGCGGAAATTGTTGCGATAGCGCAGGTTCTTTCTGGGAAAACCTCTCGTTAGCGAGGTAAAACCTGAAAAGCTCGATATAATCGCCTGACTACTTCCTGTTCCATATTTTCACCTGCCGTTATGGCATTGAGTTTAAGGGAATAATAAATGCCTTAAATTCTGACATAAGGAAATAGATTTTCCAAAGCCTTGATATAACTACGTTTACCACTTCCCTTTTTTAACAAAAGTAAGGAATTTGACCAAGGGCTTGACAATTTATATAATCATAAGATATAATATATAATATAAACTTATGAGAGAC
>CAYOWY010000102.1:0-4710 GCA_964407805.1 uncultured bacterium
ATATAAGATCTATCCCTTCGGGGATATTCTCCGTTTCCTTTATCTTTTTCAACAACTGCAAAAGCGCCCCGATGTTTTTCACAACCCTCGCGTTCAGGCCGGCATCGTTAATCCTGTCGCAGAATCCTGTGAGGTTTTCGGTCCCGGACATATAGCCCAGCAGTTTTTCCGCCGTTCTGCCGCCTATTCCGTCTGTCAGAGCAAAAACCCTTTTCCATGCGACTTCGTCGGTGAAGTTTTCCGCGATTCTGAAATACGCGATAACGTCCTTAACATGCGCCTGCTCAAAAAATCTCAACCCGCCCCTTATAACGTAAGGTATTTTCAGCTTGTTCATCTCCATTTCAACCTCTGCCGCCTGATACCTGGACCTGAAGAGAATTCCTATGTCGCTGGCGGCAACTCCCGATTTCATCAGCTGTGAAAGCCGCTGTGAAACAAAGGATGCTTCCTCTCCCGGATTGTAGCATCTCACAAGAACCGGCTTGATTCCGCTCTTCCTTATGCTTTTCAGGTTTTTGGGAAACTGATGCCTGTTGCGGGATATGCTCTGGTTGGCAAATTCAAGTATCTGCGGAGTGCTGCGGTAGTTCAAATCAAGATAGAACGTCCTCGCCGCCGGATAAATCTTGGGAAACTCAATGATATTATTTACAGTGGCGCCCCTGAAGGCGTAAATAGACTGCGCGTCGTCGCCCACAACCGTTATGTTTTTATGGGTTTTCGCCAGCTGGTATAGAATCAGGGACTGAAGTTTGTTTGTATCATGGTACTCGTCAACGAGTATATACCTGAACTTCCCCGATATTTCCGCGCCTATACTCTCGTTCTTCATTAGTTTGTACCACAAAAGCAGAAGGTCGTCATAGTCCAGAAGATTCAGCTCCCTTTTCCTCTTCTGGTATCCGGCGGATATTGCCTCCAGCCGTGGCAAAAAACAGGATTGCTGGGGGAAACGCGTGTTAATGATGTCCTTTATGCTTTCAAGGGTATTTGCAGACAGGCTGAATATCTTTTTTACCTTCCTGGGAGCGGGAAATTCTTCGTCTGCGATATCACGGGTGAGTTCCTTCAGTATGGATAAACTGTCTTCCTCGTCAAGAATGGTGTAGTTCGGCTCAATTTTCAAAACGCCGCCGTATTTTCTTATCAGTACGTTCGCTATGTGGTGGAATGTGCCCGCCCATAAACCGCCGGGATAGGAGCCGAGGAGCTTTTCTACCCTTTCAATCATCTCTCTCGCCGCTTTATTCGTAAACGTAACAAGAAGGATGGACGAAGGGGGAACTCCGTTTTCCATCAGCCGGCAGACTCTGTAAACGAGAACTCTCGTTTTCCCAGAGCCCGCTCCCGCAATGACAAGGCAGGGGCCCTCGCTTTCCTTTACGATATTATACTGCTGGGGATTTAAATCCTTGAGGTAATCAAGGCCTTCCACAAGCTTCAGATTCATTTCCTGCTTCCTATCGTGAGATACAAAACCGCCATCCTCACGGCAATGCCGTTTGTAACCTGTTCCAGTATGAGGGAATTTTTCCTTTCGGCGACATCCGATTTTATCTCAACTCCCCTGTTCATGGGACCAGGATGCATAATCACCGCTCCCTTTTTTATTTTTTTATACCTGTTTTCGTCTATCCCGTAAAAATAGCTGTATTCCTTCAGGGACGATAGGAAATTCTCTTTCTGCCGCTCCTTCTGTAATCTCAAAAGATATATAACGTCGGCATCTTTTATAGCTTCCTCAATATCATAGGTAATTTTTGCGCCCATCTTTTCCGCATCTGCAGGTATGATGGGCGGCGGCCCGCAGACAAAAACCTTCGCACCAAGTTTTGTGAAGCCCCAGATGTCGGAACGCGCAACCCTGCTGTGAAGAATATCTCCCACAATGGAAATCTTTATTCCTTTTATCTTCCCGAGGTTTTCTTTCACCGTAAACAGGTCCAGCAGAGCCTGGGTGGGATGTTCATGACAACCGTCGCCTGCGTTTATTACGGCGGAAGATACGTTCCGGCTTATAAGCTCCGGAGCGCCGGACACCGAATGCCTGACGATAAAACAGTCCACCTTCATCGCCTCAATGTTCTGGGCGGTATCAACAATGGTTTCTCCCTTTGATATGCTTGAAGAAGCCACCTCAAAGCTCAATACGTCGGCAGATAGGCGCTTTGCCGCAAGTTCAAATGAGGTTTTCGTACGTGTGCTGGGTTCAAAAAACAGGTTGACTACGGTCTTACCTCTCAACGCGGGGACCTTCTTGACCTGCCTGCTGCTTATCTCCTTAAACGAAACC
Organism: uncultured bacterium; assembly: GCA_964407805.1. GTDB lineage: Bacteria > Ratteibacteria > UBA8468 > B48-G9 > JAFGKM01 > JAFGKM01. The sequence continues at coordinate 2,297 of CAYOWY010000102.1, forward strand.
GCCGTTTCAAGAATAGTCTCTATCTCTTCTTTGGTAAGGTTTTCAAGCCCTATAAGGTCTTTTTTTGTCCAGTTCATTTTCTTTTTTCTATGGAAACCTCGTCCGCGCCGTCTATCTCCTTAAGCCTTACTTCAACCATCTCGTTAACGCGCGTTTCCGCTTTCATACCGACGAAATCCGCACTTATGGGCAGTTCCCTGTGCCCCCTGTCAACAAGAACGAAGAGCCTGACGAGCGCCGGCCTTCCAAGGTCTACAAGCGCATCAAGAGCGGCGCGTATGGTCCTGCCCGTAAACAGCACATCGTCCACAAGAAGGATTTTTTTGTCGTCTATGTTGAAAAGCACCTCGGTCTCGGAAAGTACCGGATGCGCACCGATTTTGCTGAAATCATCCCTGTAGAGATTTATGTCCAGGTATCCGACGGGCGCTTCGGCTCCGGAAAAACATTCCGCCAGCCTGTCCGCAAGGACGGCCCCTCTTCTCCTTATTCCTATTATGACAAGGTCCGAAAGTCCGATTTCCTTGCGTATAATTCCGGCGCTTTTCTTTATTATCCCGTCAATTTCCTTTCCGCTCATTATCTTCTTACCCATGCACTAATAATACCACACCGGAGATTTTTTTGAAACCGTGCAGATGTGAAATCAAACCGTTTTGTTCCGGTTTCAATTACCGCAGATAGAGAAAGAGAAGAAACAAAGAGGATGGAAATCGCCCCTGTTTTATTCATGCATAGAATTAGGCGGCAAGGAGGAAGGCGACGAGACGTATGTGAATAATACGTTGAGGAAGCCGACGACGAAGCCAACGAAATTATAGGCGTGAAGAAAACAGGGGTTATATGCCCTGGACAATACGCCGCGCAAGAACAGACGGCAGCCCCCTCTCAATTATCTTTTTTCTCGTTATTTCCAGAGGATATTCTATACGGTGCAGGACAACGGTGTTTTTTTCGTTATCGTATATTGCGGCGCAGGAGAAGGGGAAACCATCCCTGGGCTGGCCGGCGCTACCGACGTTTATAAGGTAAGAAAATCCGTCTTCAATCCTGACTTCAAGTCTGCCGCTGAAGTCGGTGCGGATAATCTCTGTATTGCCGTCCGGTTTTTTTCTGAAGCCGCCGGGCATGTGGGTATGCCCGAAAAAACAGATTTTTTTGTCCAGAAGGCCAAACTCCGTACAGGCATCTTCTATATTCAGAAGGTACTTGAAAACCGGGTCGGAAACAGAAGCGTGGACAAAGAGGCATTCTTCCCTTACATCTTTTTCAGGGAAACTTACCAGTTTTGACTTGCAGGAGGAAGATAGGCGGGAGATGGTCCACTTAAGAGCAACCCTTGCGGTTTCCTTAAACTTTGAGAGGTCTCCGGTTATGATACCCTCTTCATGATTTCCTCTTAATACAAGGCCTGCTTTTTCCGCAGCAAGCTCAACGCATTCTTCAGGGTCAGGACCATAGCCGATAACGTCGCCTGTCACGGCAATGAAATCAGTTTTATCGCCAAGAAAAAGAAGGGAGGCTTGTGCGGCTTCGAGGTTGCCGTGTATATCGGATATTATACCTATTCTCATTTATGATGTGAATTCCACATACAGCCGTTGAAGCTGCTCTTTCACCTCTGTCATGGATGCGTATCTCTTGAACGGCTCTTTCTCCGTTGACTTTGCGATTATCATATAAATCCTTTCGTTCTGAAGTCTGTCTTTCAAGTACTCGTCAAGCAGTACGCCGAATGAATATACGTCGCTTCTTTCGTCAAACGCACCTCTGGCCCTCTCCGGCGCCATGTATTTTTCGGTACCTCCGGCGGATAACTCTTTTTTGAACCAACCCCTCAATTGTTCAGCATAACCGAAATCGGTAAGTTTTAACATCTCTCCGTTTCTGGTTACGATTATGTTCTCCGGCTTCAGATCGTTATGGATAACCCCTCTTTTGTGTATATGCTCCACGGTTTCAGCCAGTTTCAGGAAGAATCTTATGAACCATTCATTTGTAATTTCGGAATTCTGCGCCGCTATCCTTAGGCTTGTACCGTTCACAAACTCCATGAAAATTCCCAGAACGGCGTCTTTTTTTGCCAGGCCGTAAACCTTTACGATGTTCTCATGGTTGAACATCGCCTGTATCTTCGCTTCTCTGGCAAACTGTTTTATATGCTGCGGCTGGTTCCTGTACGGATGAAGGACCTTGATCGCAAGTACTTTTCCGTAACGGCCGTTCCCGTTTTCGCTTGAGCACCTGTAGACGGTGGACGTCGCGCCCTGCCATATCTTTTCTTCTACGACATATCCCTTTATGCTCTCGCCGGCAAGTTTTACAAGATACTCCGTTCTCTCCCTCATTATATCCCCCGCGTATTGCGCTGTTTCAGGAGGAAGAGTACGTAACATTGCAATATGATTATAATC
>CAYOWY010000103.1:0-4702 GCA_964407805.1 uncultured bacterium
ACCATATTCAGGGTGCCCGACAAGCCGGGGATATCGTCCAGGATATTTACCGCGCTCGGAAAAGAAAACATCAACGTGGACGTCATTGTTCAGAACGTAAGCAAGGACAATTTTGCGGATATCTCGTTTACCGTCAATATCACAGATGCGGAAAAAACGCTTAAAATTACCAAAGAGCTGGGGAAAGAACTTCTGGCTGAAAACGTGATTTGCGACAGGGAGATGGCAAAGATTTCAATCATAGGCATCGGAATGATGAACCACCCGGGCGTTGCCGGAAGAATGTTCCAGGCGCTGGGAAAAGAAGGCATCAATATTGAGATGATAAGCACCTCGGAGATAAAAATTTCATGCGTCATCAAGAAATCTGACGGTACAAAAGCATTGAAATCGGTACATAAGGAATTTATAGAATCTTAATTTTATGCCAAGGGAGTACAGCCTGTTTCAATTCGCCGAGATATGAGGACATATCCAGATTTTCCTCCCTGAAACTTTCTTCCCACAGGGAAAACCTGAAATGCTCGTCCCAGTTTTCCCGCATACCGCCTTTTTCACGAACCCTTTTAATGACGGCGGATAACCTTTCGTCACCCCTGCCGAGGAAGGTCTCCGCACAAGACATTTCATAGGAGTGGAACGTAAGTCGTATGTGCCTGTTCCTCCACACGTTTTCAACGAGAAGGCGTTTTTTATGAAGGTACTCATCCGCGGTTATAAACCTGTTCCGTTCAAAAGCGGTATGCGGCTTAGGTATGAAGGTGTTGAAAGCCGCCTTGACGGAAAGTATCTTTGAGAGTTCGTTTATGAGACGCGCCGCATCAAGTATGTCGGAGTCCTCTCCTCCGGGCAGTCCGAGCATAAAATACAGTTTTATCTGCCTCCAGCCGCCGGCCCGCGCCTTGCGCGCGAGGTCTTCAAGTTCGCCGTCTTTTATCTTCTTGCCTATCTTGAACCGCAGGGATTCTCCTGTCTCGGGAGCGAATGTCAGAGCGGTTTTCTTTATCTCTTTTGTCCGAGTCGCCAACTCAAATGAAAAGGTGTCTATCCTGACAGAAGGAAATGAGAGAGTGACCTTCCTGGAGGAGAAATCACCCAGAAGTTTTTCAAAAATACGCTCTATCTCCGGGTGGTCGCCCGATGAGAAGGAGAGAAGCGAAAACTCCTCGTATCCAGTGTTTTTGTATGTCTGCCGCGCCATTTCTGCGATAGTCTCCGCCCTTCTGGTTCTCACGGGACGCCAGCACTGTCCCGCCTGGCAGAAAAAACATCCCTGCCCGCAGCCGCGCATTATCTCAAGGGATACCCTGTCATGTATAACTTCGGTGAGAGGAACAAGCCACTTTACGGGGAAAAAAGATGCATCAAAATTTTTCACAAACCGTTTTTTCACCGTTTCAGCCGGGAAAGCCGGCGCATAAACGCCTTCTATATCCGAGAGCGCCGCAATTATATTATCCCTTTTTCCGCCCTTTTTCTCTTTTAGAACCCTTGTTATTTCCTGAAGGACTTCTTCCCCCTCGCCTACCACGAAACAGTCTATAAATGCCGTCAGTGGCGCAAAGTTGAATATGCAGTTGCCTCCCGCAATGACCACGGGGTCGCCTTCTCCGCGTTCCGTCCGCAAAACCGGAATCCCGGAAAGTTCAAGGACGCTTAAAATGTTGGTATAGTTGAGTTCCGATGAGACGCTGAATCCGAGAATATCAAAGTTTTTTACCGGCTCTTTGGATTCAAGGGTGAACAGGGGAATTTTATTTTTTTTAAGGAGTCCCTCCATATCTGTTTCCGGGCAGAACACCCTTTCACATGCAACGCCTTCCATTTCATTCAGCAGGCCGTAGATTATCCTGACGCCCAGAGACGACATGCCGACCTCGTAAATGTCGGGATAGCACAGGGCGAATTTAACGTCCGCCTCCGCCGACGCCTTGCGGCAGACGTTTATTTCCCCGCCGGTGTACCGGGAAGGAACCTGCACCTGCGGCAGAAGCTTTTCTATGTGTCTTTCCATAATATTTTAAAACGCAGTGTTGCTGTATTACCGGATTGAGTTCGCCGGAGAGCAAGGGCGTTGGTGCGACGAGCAAGGAGCACCGTATAACACTAAGGTCGAGTCAGTGAGACCTTTGACCGAAGCGCATTCTGCAAGAAGCAAGGAAGAAGCAACGAGGCGTATATAAAAATACGCCGAGGCAGATGATGACGATGCCAATCCGCCACTAAAACTTTGGCGGACTATCGCGCCGCCATATGCCTGAAAGCAATTCGGTTAAAACATGATGGAATTCTCTTTAATATTAACCAGCAAAACCACCGAGATAAGAGAAACCATCAGCGAAGAACCGCCGTAACTTATGAAAGGAAGGGGAATGCCCACCACCGGGAAAAGCCCCATCGTCATGCAAATATTTATGACAGCCTGCGAAACAAAAATAACGAGGATGCCCGTCCCCATGAGCTTGGCAAATCTGTCGCGCGTGGAGGAAATTGTTTCCGAAATGGTCTTGAAGAACATGAAATAGATTGAGAGCAGAATTATTATACCTATGAACCCGAGCTCTTCCGCGAGCACGCAGAATATGAAATCGGTGTGGTATTCCGGCAGGAATGCAAGCTTTGTCTGCGTACCCCTTAAATATCCCTTTCCAAAGAATCCTCCTGAACCTATCGTGATGATTGACTGTATCAGGTTATAACCCTTACCCAGCGGGTCCCTCATGGGGTTTATGAAGGTAAGTATCCTTTCCCTCTGGTACGGTTTCATCATGAACCACAGGACGGGGCTTGAACACAAGCCCGCGAAGAAAAGAACCGACATCTGCAGTCTGCTTGCACCTGCCTGATAGAGTATTGCAAAAAAGATTATTATGAATATAAACGCGGTGCCGAGGTCGGGCTGCTGCAGGATAAGAAGAAACGGCACTCCCATTATAATGAGGCTCGCAAAAAATACGGGAAACCTCTTTACGTCCCTCTCGGCGAAGTACGAGGAAAGGGCTATCACGGTTATGAGTTTGGCCAACTCCGACGGCTGAAAGTTGAAAAGGCCTATTCTTATCCACCTTGACGCACCGCTGACCTTGCCTGAAAAAAGAACCGCAAGCAGGATAGGAAACATTATCATATAGAGTACCGGAGCAATCTTGCGGAAATCGCGGTAATCGATCTTTTTGACGAATATCGCTATAACCGTTGCGGCGACAAGCCATACACACTGTTTTAAGAAAAGCCCCTCCTTCATCAAAACGCCCTTGGATGCGCTGAAGAGGAGAAGCAGTCCTATGAATATAAGCAGGTACGTCCAGAAAAACAGCATGTTGTCCCCTATCCTGCTTTTAAAATATTTCAACATTTTCCGTTTCTTCCTCCGTGCCTTCTTCCAATCCCCCTGTCTTTTCCCCTGTAACGAGAACCCTGTTTAAAATTCTTCCGGCAATTCTTGCGGCTTCGGGGCTTGCGCCGCTGTCCAGAAAAACAACCATCGCTATCTTCGGAGAATCGGCGGGCGCATAGCACACGAAAAATCCGTGAGTTTCAAGCCCCAGATCTCTCTGCGCCCTCTGGACTGTGCCCGTTTTGCCGGCAACCTCAATCCCCTCCACTCTTGCCTGGCCGCCCGTGCCGAAAAGAACAACGTTCTTCAAACCCCTCTGCAGTATTTCAATGGTCTCGGATTTTATGTATACCGGCTTTCTCAGCGACGGCTCAAACTCCTTGATTTTTTCCCCGTCAGGAGACAGTATTTCTTTCACTATGTATGGCTTCCATATATTCCCGCCGTTGGCAACCGTTGATATCAGCGAAAGAACCTGTACGGGAGTTATAAGTATGGGTCCCTGTCCTATTGAAAGGTTCAGCGGGTCAATTTCATGCCTGCCGGGCAAATACCCGCCTTTCTCGCCGGGCAGGTCAATCTCTGTCAACCTGCCAAGTTCAAACATTGAAGCAAATTCCAGCATTTTTGATACTCCGACCTTAAGGCCCGCCGTTCCGAAAAACACATTGCAGGAATACGGGAGCGCAAGATTTATATCAACCCATCCGTGGCCTTCTTCTTTCCAACAGTGGAAAACCCTGTCGGCCACCTCAATCTCGCCCGTGCATTCAACGCGGTCAAGGTCTCCCATGGTTTCAGTCTCCAGTACAGCCGTTTCAGTGACAATCTTGAATACGGAACCCGGAGAATACGTACCCTTTATCGCCCTGTTCAGAAACGGATGCCCGTCTTTATTGAGATAAGATTTAATGTCGTCAGGGTCAAAACCCGGATTGCTCAAAAGCGCAAGGACCTGGCCGTTGCGCGGGTCCATCGCCATAACACAGCCTCTCCTGCCGCCCATCTCCTCATTTGCTATGTCCTGTATGGTCTGGTCTATGGTCAAAACGAGGTTGTTTCCTGGAACGGATTCCCTTTTTCCCAGAATTTTTTCATTGTTATACTTACCCAGAGCATCAACCTCAACCTGAATGCCTCCGGCCCGGCCACGGAGAAACTCGTCATAGTTTTTTTCCAACCCGTCCTGCCCGATGGTATCGCCAATCTTGTAGCCTCTTTCCCTGTAAATCCGCAGCTGCTCCTCGTTTATCTCCCCGATATACCCGAGCAGATGGCATGTCTCTTTCCCGAGCGTATACTCCCTTACAAGCCCCTCCTGTATAAAAACGCCCGGCAGTTCCAGCGCATTCTCCTCTATGAGAG
>CAYOWY010000104.1:0-4697 GCA_964407805.1 uncultured bacterium
CATAGAAAACGCTTAATGAAAGCAGTATATGACAGCATGTTTTAGAAAGAGAGCAGGGGAGATAATGAGAAAAAAAATTTTGGGGTGTTTCTTTCTCTTCTTTTGTCTAACCTCTCCGGTTCACAGGGCAATCGCCGATGATGACCTTGAGGCCTTGAGAAAGCTTATGGGGGACATCATAAGCGTGAGGGTGGAGCAGAAAACGACAATGGCCGAGGCGAAGGATAATATCCCTCCGAGACAGAGCGACCAGTGGGACTTCAAAACCGGGGCGAGGACTCTTACCGTCGCATACACGCGTTTTCTCAACCATCCTCCGCATTTCACCGGCAATCATCCTTCACTGACTACCGGAGATATGGGAGTGGGCTTTGACGGAGGCTCCTTCCACTACTGGTACAGGGGCAATGCAATACGCGTGAGGATAAACGGAGCCGATATAATGGCGGCAAAGCCGGCCAAGCTGACCGGGGCGGAAGAAGGAGAGGAAGGACGCCTGCGCATGGTATGGGAGCTTGAAGAGGGAGGAGAACTGGCTTTGAATTTCACCGTTCCCGAAAGCGGGCAGGCCATATATTCCCGGATAGAGATAGTTCCGGGGGATTTATTCATCAGGGATATAGAAATACGCCTGACATGCTACCCGGGAGGATTTGCCCCGGCCCATAGGCTTCCTTCACACAGGTGGGTTGTAACATCGAATGGAGAGTGGGATATACCGCACGGCTATGCCGGAACGAATCCGGAGGTGCCTATAGAGAAAGGGATGGACTGGATATTCTATGCGGATAAACTGCAAAGCAAAGGTTCTCTCGGGCTTCTTGTAAACGTTGAAGAGGGTCCCTACGGCAAGGTGCGGATGAGTTCCTACGGCCAGATTACCGAACTTGTATACCCGCGGGAAACAAGGCATATACACCTTGCTTTTTATGCATTTGAGACGGAAAACCCTGTTTCGATGCAATCCTTCAAAACTTCCCTTGAAGCAGAGCGCAAAAAGTTAAAAAACATCCATTAAATTCGTCAATCCTGTAATGGATGAAAATTCTATAATAACCGGAGGAAAAATACGGCCGGCGGAGTTACCGGGAAGAAGACACTTGAAATACAATAAGGAGATGACGGGATGAGGAAAAAAGTATTATTGATATTTTTGCTGCCGATATTTTACGCGGTTAATTCATTCAGCAGCGAATTCCCCTTTTACAGCGCGGCAAGAATAAGCGACCCCCCGGAGATAGACGGCGTCCTCGAAGATAAGTGCTGGGAAAATGCATATGTGACCGAACCTTTTGTCGCAATCGGAGGCAAGGCCGTCGACGTGAAAACAACAGGGATGCTCTGCTGGGACGATAAGAACCTCTATGTAGCGTTTGTCTGCGAAGAACCTATGATGAATAATATAGAAGAACGCATGGAAAGAGGTCAGATAAAAGGATTTGACGAATCCATAGAGATATTTATCGACAGCAACTACGACCGTTCCACTTACGTGCAGCTGCGCGTCGGCATAACGGGAGAGCGAGAGAGCCGCGAAGGAACAGCACTCTCTCCTGCGATACAGGCGGGATGGTCGGCTGGAATAAAGAAATATGCCGACAGATGGACAATGGAGGCGGCGATACCCTTTGAACTGCTCGGCGGAATCCGTCCCGGGCCCGATATCATCTGGGGACTCAACCTCAACAGGCAGAGGATAGTGGACCCTCAGGGCGATATGTGGACATGCTGGTCGGATACCAAAGGCGCATTCGCCACTCCCCGGCGTTTCGGCAATCTCATATTTGCCGATTATCCGCTCTGGCTCAGATACAGGTATACGGTTCTGACAGGAAGACTCATGGAAGAGATGGCGGACATGATTATGCGTTATCCCTTTGCGGGCAGACAGCTTCTGCCTGAACTGCCTCGACTTGACGGGCTTTGGGCTGATTTTCTTCTAAAGGTTGCGGACCTGCCTTCAGGGAAAGCCGACGGGTATGCGGAACTCATGTCAAAAGGAGAGAGCGTAGTCGCTTCATACGAAGAGCTCCTTACACGGCTCAGGATGGAGGTCATAAAAACGGAATTCCGCTGATTGCGTAAAAAAGTTTTCTGATTTTACAGGGAGGCAAAATGTACAGGAGATTCGGAATAATCATTACTCTCTTTTTTATGTCGGGCATATTTAACGCATCCATGGGTTTTGCCGGCGGCAGCCACCCCCTCGGACTGAACGAGAATTTTTCCTACGGCATCCTTACGGACGGATATGAATCGCCTCACGTCAAGTGGGCAAAGCCCTACGCAGGAGGCGGGATAAAAGCGCTTTTCATGGCGCCGGAATGGAGCCAGCGCGAGACCGTGGAGCTTGCGCAGAGACTTTCTCTCGACTACACGCCGTGGATGACCTCGGCCTTCACGAAGGTAGCCGTTCCTGCGGAGTGGTTCTGGACGCCGACGCCGGTAACCTTGATAGACCAGCTTTTGCGCAGGTATATTGCGGAAGATTTTGATGTCATAGTCATCGGCAAGCTGGAGTGGGCGATGCTTCCGGCCAAACAGCGCTTCGACCTTATGAAGAAGGTATCTGAAGGAACAGGGCTGGTATATATCTGTCCGCCGGAGGGCAACGAGGAGATAGACCTTGTATTTTCACGCCGGCAGTCGCCGGAAGGTATGGAATTCATAACGAGGGGTATTCCGTTTAATTTCCTGCCGCAGTTGAAGGACCTGCCGGTTGAAAAGATTGTCCGCGCCGGGTTTTTCGGCAGGGGAAGAATAGTCGCGCTTGATTACGGACAGCCGCTGCCTTCCGAGAAGAGGCCTGACGGAACCGACGCCCCATGGTCGAGCGTCGGTTATCCCGCCCTTACCCCACAGTGGAATAATCCCAAGACCGGTCCTATGCACGAAGACGAACGTTCGAAAGGATACATCCCTCCCGACGAATGTCCTGAAGCGGAGTTTGTCCCATACGAGTACTATCAGTCTCTTGTTTCCCGTGCGGTTGTATGGGCGAGCGGGAAGGAGTCGGGAGCTCAGATAAAAGGCATTTCACTGCTCCCTGAGATACGGTATCCTGCAACCGCAAGCGCCGCATCTGTGATAACCGAGCGTGCGCCTGAGGGCTCCATCATCAAATCCGCAGTGCGAAGCAGGCATGAATACGAGACGGTTTACGAGCTTGCTGCAAGGCCGGCTTCTGCTGATACGAAGGTGCAGCTTCCGGCACTGCCTGCGGGAGAATATATACTGGACGCATGGCTTGTCTCATCCGGGGGGGAGGTCTTTGACTGGGCGAGTAAAGGGTTTACGGTAAAATCCGATATGGAGATACTGGAAATCGCGCTTGACGGCAACAGCTACAACGCAGGAGAGATCGTTAGCGGGAATATAACGCTTTCGCGCGCATTATCGGAAGGAGAGTCTCTCATGGGAGAGCTGTGGGACAACTACGGGCGGAAGATATCTGAAAAAGTTCTTTCCGGGGGTGGAGGCAAATACGCATTCTCCTTTGTCATAGAAAGACCGCTGACAATAATGCACAGCATACGTGCGCGCGTCAGAGAATCAGGCAAGGATATCTATTACAGCCGCAGGAATTTCCCTGTGCGCGCCAAACTCAAGACCTTCGACGACTTTAACGAAATTGTCTGGAGCAATGCAGACAACCAGTTCCTTACGCACCTCATGCTGAAGAAACTCTCGGAAGAAGACCAGGCGGATGCCATAGACGTGGGGTACCGGGGAGCAACCCATGCCCGCAACATAGCCGTGGCCGACCTTTCCGTAGTTCCTTATACAACGGGATTTGGTAAATTTAGCGGCAAAACTATTCCCGTGAACACGAAAAATCCTGATGCATGGGGATGCATGAGTAATCCTCTGACCCTTGGTTCTGGGATAAATAAATGGGCTGAATTACATGGCTCCATCTTCGGCCCTTACGGTCCTTTTTCATGGACTCACGGGGATGAATCTTATTACGCCAATAATCCGGATACCTGCTGGTCGGATGCATGTCTTGCGGGATTCCGTGAATACCTGAAGACGAGGCATAGCGGGCTTGACGGTCTAAATAAGGAATGGAAGACGGACTACAAGGCATGGGAGGATGTAATGCCGCTTACGTTCGAAGAGGCGCTTGAGACGGGAAACTACGCTCCATGGCTGGAACACCGCCTTGCCCAGCAGTATGTCTTTTCAAGACTTTACGAATATACAGGCAAAGCCCTTGCCGCCCATGACCCTGCCGCGCACGTCGGATTTGACGGCAACCTCGGCTTCAATTTTCCCAACGGCGGCATAAACTGGTGGGTCATCAAGGACCACATGGGCGCCCTGCATTCATACATAGGCAACAGCGAGCAGATGGAGATAATCCGTTCATTCGCGGGTCCTAAAAACCTGACAGGTATGTGGTACGGGACATACGGGCTTACCTGGCAGATAGGGCCCAATACGAACGAATATCATCACTTCTTCCCGTGGTACAGTCTTTTCCACGGCCTTAACAGCTCGTGGTTCTGGACGATGGGAGCTCCTGGACGTTACTCTGGCTACGCGCCGGATTTCACCAACATGCCCTTCATGCAGGCAAGCAGGGACGCGCTTTCTGATATACGCACAGGTACCGGGAAGCTTCTTCTTGCCGGAGAACTGCAGGATGACGGCATAGCCATACACTACTCGGAGGCTTCTCACATAATGGACAG
>CAYOWY010000105.1:0-4690 GCA_964407805.1 uncultured bacterium
CATGCGGTCAACCCGAACCCGTAGAGGCAGGGACCCGTAGGTTCTGCTTGACCTTGCTCCGGATGGGGTTTGCCTTTCCGACGGTTGCCCGCCGGAAGGTGAGCTCTTACCTCGCCATTTCACCTTTACCTCGCCGTTTTCAGGCAGGGCTGTGTTTTTCTGTGGCACTTTCCAGTCTTTACAGACTGCTCCCGTTAGGAGCCATCCTCCCTGCTGGAGTCCGGACTTTCCTCCTATACGCAGTTTTATTGCGTATAAGCAGCCGTCCGACTGCCCCCTTAATTGAATAATTGAAAATTGATAATCGAAATTTGAGAGACAAATAACATTGAACAATTGAAAATCGATAATAGAAATTAACGCTTTTTGTTATTGCAAGCCCTGTTTTACTGGGCGCGGCAATCTCATTTGTTATTGAGGTCTATTTAGAATTACAGTTTTCAAAACAATTGTTTCTGCCCGTCTTCAATGAATTGGTTCGCGGCCTTGTCCGCCTCCCTGTTTTCTTCTCTCGGGATGTGCGTGAAGACCACCTTATTATACCTTGAAATAAGCCGTGCTGCTATGAATTGCATTTTTTGCAGTGTTTCGTCGCGCACTTTATATTCTCCCTGCATCTGCTTCACAAGTAGCTGGCTGTCGCTTTTTATCTCAAGGTTTGCCGGGCAATAAGAGAGGCAATCAATAAGAGCTGTTATGAGGGCCATGTATTCTGCGGAGTTGTTAGTCGTGTTTCCTATGGGCGCTCCGTATTTTTTAATGAGTTTCTTATCTGAATATACGACAATTCCTATGGATGCTTGACCGGGATTGCCTTTTGAGGCGCCGTCGATATAAACAGTGAGGGTTTCCATCAATAAAGTATTCTGCTGCAGTTTTCACAGTTGACTATTTCTTTCTTCGTTTTCACCTTTTCCGCTATATACGTGGGTACGAAGACGGAACATCTTGAACAGCTTTCTCCCTCAAGCATGCATATAGCTATGCCGTCCTTTTTGCCTTTCCTTATCTTTTCGTAAATCTTGTACAGGTCCTTATTTATTCCTGCGGAGAGTTTTTCCCTTTCCGCTGATTTTTCCTTAAGCCGCGCCTGCATTTCTTCTATCTGTTTTTCTTCTTCCTGTATTTTAAGCGCGGTGTCCTTTTTGAATTCTTCTGATTTTACGGTATGGCCGGCAAGCTGCTTATTTATCTCCTCATCCTTTTCCATCATTGTGAGAAGCAGGTCTTCTATTCCTGATTTTTTGCCTTTCAGCGTTTCTATCTCGGAAAGGAGGGAGTTGTATTCCTTATTGGTTTTTACCTCGTCCATACGTTTCTGAAGCTTCTTTATTTCTTCTTCTATCGCCTGAATTTCCAGTTCGCTTTCCTTCTTTTCCACCTGCAGTTTTTTATGCTCTTTCTTAATGAGGTTTGTATCTTCAAGCGCGGATTCCACGGACTGCGCCAGCTGTTTTTTTCTGACAGGGAAATTGTCTATGGTTTCCCTGTATGTTTTTATTTCTGTGTCCAGTTCCTGAAGCTTTATAAGTTTTTCAATCTCCTGTGTTAACATAGAAAGTTATGATAACCTATCTTCAGCAAAATGTCAAAATCACTATTATTTATTGAGAAACCTGCGTAAAAAACTGACTTTGAATATATCCAGTTGAGCATTTGTTGAGGGGTATCTATATAAAAGGATTTTGGCTATTTAGCGGAGTAAGAGGCTTCAATTATTGATTTTATCCCGCCGCGCGGCTGAAATTCCCCTGTTACGCGCAGTTGCCTCGGCCTGCATGCTTTCACAATGTCATTCTTTATCCGGTTTACGGCATTTTCGTAGAATATCCCGATGTTCCTGTAGCTCTGTATATACAACTTCAGGGATTTTAACTCCATGACGAGGTTTTCCGGTTCATATTCAATCGTAACGGTTCCAAAGTCCGGCTGGCCTGTTTTGGGGCAAAGCGAAGTATATTCGGGTATGACTGCGGTTATCGTATAAGCGGTGAACTGATTTTCAAAGCACTCTATTTGCGGAAGCTTCGCGTCAAGTCCTGCTTTTTCACACCCCGCATATCCCGTTATTTTCTTTGATTTGTTCATGTTGTTTTTAAAAAGCTATGCTGAAAGAACTGAATTCCCCTGTATGTGTTTCAGTGTTTTTAATAATCTCCGATATGTTCCTTCCGAGGTAGCCTTCATTCAAATTTTGCAGGAATTCCTGAATTTGCGCATCTTCGCCTTCGGCAACTATTTCAACTCTTCCGTCGGAAAGGTTTTTAACCCATCCAGTGATTTTTGTTTCCGAGGCTATCTCTCTTGCGTAAAACCTGAAGCCAACCTGCTGGACATTGCCTTTGATAAAAATGTGACAGCGTTCCATTTAACCGCCTTCGCAGATTTATCCTCCGCAGTTTCAGCGCAGGGGGAAAGCCATTTGCACGTCCGTAGATGAATGCGCAGTTGTTGATGGCGTTTTATGGAAGAAGCCCCGCTCCATGAAGAACGGGGCTTCTTCTATTTAACCCTTAATACTCCGGATAGGGTGGAGGGGTCGGTCCTGATTTCTCTTTCTTTTCCGGTATTTCCGTTACAAGCGCCTCTGTAGTAAGAAGAAGAGCTGCCATGCTGGATGCGTTTTCAAGCGCAGTCCGCACAACCTTTGTCGGGTCCACGATGCCCGCTTTCACAAGGTTCTCGTAAGTATCGGTTTCTGCGTTGAATCCGAAGTTTTCCTCTTCAGATTCCTTAACCTTCTGCGCCACAACCGCACCGTCAAATCCGGAATTCTCCGCTATCTGCCTGATGGGCGCCTCAAGGGCTTTCTGTACAATCTTTGCGCCTGTTTTTTCATCCGCATCGCTAAGTTTCAGCTTATCTATTTCCTTCTGGCACTTAAGAAGAGCGACTCCTCCGCCAGGGACAATACCTTCTTCAACAGCTGCTCTGGTTGCGCTAAGAGCGTCTTCTACGCGCGCCTTTCTCTCTTTCATTTCCGTTTCGGTGGGTGCGCCTACATTGATTACGGCAACTCCCCCGGACAGTTTTGCGAGACGTTCCTGTAATTTTTCCTTATCATAGTCAGATGTGGTTTTATCAATCTCGCTTCTTATCTGGCCCATCCTTCCCTGTATTTTCGCCGACGTTCCTTCTCCTTCCACTATGGTCGTGTTTTCCTTGTCAACGATGACTCTCTTTGCTTTACCGAGCATGGTAAGATCGATGCTCTCAAGTTTCAGCCCGAGCTCTTCCATGATCGCCTGGCCGCCCGTGAGAATGGCGATATCTTCAAGCATCGCCTTTCTTCTGTCTCCGAATCCCGGAGCCTTTACGGCACAGCAGGAGAAAGTGCCCCTGATTTTGTTCACAACCAGGGTCGCAAGCGCTTCACCCTCTATTTCTTCAGCGATGATAAGAAGCGGCTTTCCTGACTGGGCGACTTTTTCAAGCAGGGGAAGAATATCCTTGATTGCGGAAATCTTCTTGTCATGGATGAGGATATAAACGTCGTTCAGAATACTTTCCATTCTTTCCGTATCAGTTACGAAATAGGGTGAAAGATATCCTCTGTCAAACTGCATTCCCTCAACGACCTTTAATTCCGTTTCCGTTCCCTTCGCCTCTTCAACCGTTATTACGCCTTCCTTTCCGACTTTGTCCATCGCGTCCGCAATGATGTGCCCTATCTCGGCGTCGTTGGCGGCGGCAATGGTGGCAACCTGCTGTATCTCGTTCTTATCCTTGATGTTCTTACTCATGGATTTAAGCTTGTCCACCACAGATTTCACAGCTTTTTCTATACCTCTTCGCAGGTGAACAGGATTTGCGCCGGCCGCAACGTTCTTGAACCCTTCCCTCGCAACCGCAAGGGCGAGTATGGAAGCGCTTGTCGTGCCGTCTCCGGCAATGTCGTTTGTCTTTGACGCAACTTCCCTCAAAAGCTGGGCCCCGAGGTTTGCCATCGGTTCATCAATTTCCACTTCCTTCGCTATCGTGACTCCGTCATTAATCACGACGGGAGAGCCGAATTTCTTTTCCAGCACGGCGCATCTGCCTTTCGGCCCCAGCGTCGGCTTCAGCGTATCCGCCATGATGTTCATACCTTCCAGCAGTTTCCTTCTCGCTTCTTCTCCGAGTACTATCTGCTTCGCCATATAACACCTCCGTTATTTTTCGTCTACAACAGCAAGTACGTCCTCTTCTCTTAGTATCATGTATTCCTTGCCGTCAACAGTTATTTCAGTGCCTGAATATTTTCCGTAAAGGATTTTGTCTCCCACCTTTACTTCCATGGCAACCGTCTTGCCGTTTTCGTCAAGCTTTCCCTTTCCTGCCGCAACCACTTTTCCTTCTTGAGGTTTTTCTTTTGCGGTATCAGGGAGAATGATACCTCCTTTCGTTTTCTCTTCCGCTTCCAGCGGTTCAACCACCAGTCTGTCTCCCAGTGGCCTTAACTTCATTTTTCCCATAAATTCCTCCTTTTTGAATTTGATGTGGAATTGTTAACATAGACCTTCATTTAACTTTCCGGACTTTAAATTATACCTTAAAAAATGAAACTGTCAAGAGTGAGTCTTTTCCAATACAAGATGAGCCTGAAGGATGGCACGGTTTCCAATGCAGCTTGAGCCTGAAAGAATGATGGGTCATAATAACGGGCACTATGACTCTAACAATGAAAGACACGGCTCTAAGCAGCATCAAG
>CAYOWY010000106.1:0-4626 GCA_964407805.1 uncultured bacterium
GTTATGATATCCTCATTGATGCAGGAATCTGCAACGGAGGGATACAGTTCCTTTATCTGTATGGCAAGTTTCCTGAATTCAAGCTGTTCGATAGTTTCAAAAAGTTCTTTTGCATCAGGGGCGGAAATCCTGATGTCTTCCGTTTTTATATCCACGTCCGCATCTTTTTTCAGGACGGCAAGGTCCCTGCTCATAAATGCGTTGTCCCTACTTTCCTCCAGCAGTATCCTTGTTTTCTCCCTGCTTATGTTCTGCAGGTTTTCATAAAGGTTTTCCAGAGTCTTGTATTCACTAAGGAGTTTCAGCGCGGTTTTCTCGCCTATTCCGTATACGCCGGGGATATTGTCGGAGGAGTCTCCCGCGAGCCCTATTATGTCTGGCATTGCCGAAGGGCTCATCCCGTATTTTTCACGGAAATTTTCAACAGTAAAAGTTTTCCAGCCGTCGGGGTTGAGGATAAATATATTTTCGTCCAGTATCTGCATGATGTCCTTGTCGCCCGTAACTATGAATATGCGGTTGCCGTCAGATTTGAATTTTTCTGCAAGAGTGGCTATAAGGTCGTCGGCTTCGTATCCCTCTTTGCCTATCTGCTTAATGCCCAGAAGTTCCGTCATCTTCTTGATGAGAGGCAGTTGTTCAACAAGCTCCTCGGGCATAGGTTTCCTGTGGGCTTTGTATTCCGCATAAGCGTCATGCCTCATGGTGGGTGCCTTGAGGTCAAAGAGGATGCAGATGTAGTCTGGTTTTTTATCCTTAAGGATTTTCAGAAGCATTGAAGTGAAGCCGTAGACTGCGTTTGTGAGTTTTCCTGACGAGGTTCTCAAGTCTTTGATGGCGTAGAAGGAGCGGTAGACCAGGGCGCTGCCGTCTATGAGATAGATGTCTTTCATGTTTTAATGGCTTGATTTCATCCGGAGAGCGGCGTTGGCTGCGTCGTCGGCTTCCTCGGCGTATTTCCTGCATACGCCTCGATGCCTCCTCCTTGCCGCCTTGCTCTCCGGCAAACTAAATCCATTCACTTCTTCAAAAAAATTAGTCGGGAGAGGAGGTTTTGATGGCGGCGAGTTCAATTTCCGCGGTAAGGAAAGAAGGGTTTTCCTTGTCTCTCCGCATCCTGAAATCGCTGACGTAAACGGCGTTTTCCTTTACTTCAATCTCGTAGAGAAAGTCATACAACTGTTTAAGCGTTATCCCTTTCATGGAAAGCCGCGTCCTTTCTGTGATATAGCCCTCTTTCTCGGCGGGAGCAAGGGGCTGTATTCCTGTAATACTTCTCTCAAGGTTCTGCTTCTCTATAAGTTTTCCCGCGTAAGAAAAAAGGGAAAAGTTGTTTTCCGCAATCTTCAGCGAGGGTTCACTGCCTCCGTTTTCCTTTGAGGCATATTCAATGCACAGCGCTGAAAGTTCGTTCCTGTCTTTTTCTTTCGCCGCTATCTGCCTGTTAAGGGAGTTGATTTTTTTCTTTTGAGGAAAATAGACGAGCCTGAATTCCGCAAATACCGCCAGAAGAACCAAAAGTGAAAGAAGTTTTCTGTTATTCATTTAAATTATGCCTATCGTTATGTTGAAATTCACCCTGTTTTTTGAGTCAAAGGAGATTGTGCCCATGCTGGTTATGGTGAAGTTTTTAGAGTTTTCCATGTTGTTTTTAACCGTCTCAAGCGATTTCAATGTGTCAACGCTTCCGGATATCGTAAGGTTGTTCCCCGAAACTATAAACTGGTCCACCTGAACATCCATGCCTTGGGGAAATAGGGAGGTTATTTCGGCCATGTTCTTCAGAACCGAGGGAAATCCGCCGGGGGCTGCGCTTCCCCCGTTCAAAACCTTTTCTCTCGCCTGCGTAAGCGGATCAACTATTTTGGTTACTTCAGGGAAAGCTGCAGCAAACATCCTGTTCATGTTCGCATTCAACTCGTCTATTCTCCTCTGTTTTACTGAAGCCATAAGGTGTGCGGATAATGAGAGAATTGTTGCCGCGAGCAGTACCGCTGCAAGGGATATGCCGAATACAGGCAGTTTTTTCACGTGGGAAAGTTTTGCGGGCTGGAGTTTTTTAAAGGCCTTAACGGATGCGAGGCTGTGGAACAGCAACTCTTTTTCTATCCCTGGAAGGATTTCCATGGTGTTTATTCTCGTTCCTGCGGGGAGCAATTCTTTCCTGATGCTGTCTTGAGCGTAAACGAATACCGGAAGATCCTTGCGCGATATTATGTCTTTTATCAGCTCACTGACCTCGGCGTTTCCGGAAGGCTTGAAATCGTAGGAGTAAAAACCGGCCGGGACGCCTCCCTCTGTGATGTTGATAAGCATGTATTCGTCAATGCCGTACACCGCAATGTAATCCTTTTCCGCCGTGTACTGCTTGAGCAGTCCGTTAAAAAGAAGGGCGTCCGAGAAGAAAGAGAGTTTCGCGCCGTGTTTTTTCGCAAGGTTTTTCCAGTAAGAGCAGGTCGTTTCCGTTATCGCATATACGTTGACGGCGGTCCTGTTTTTCCCAGTATAGAAAAACTCAAAAGAATAGCGGTAGCTGGACGGATCTTCGGGGAGCATGTTCTCAAGTTCTGAAGGAAGAACAAGGTTTATTTTCCTCCTGCCTGAAAAAGGGAATTCAATCTTTCTGAAAATCAGCTCCGGTTTTGGAAGAATGACATTCAGGAGGCCGGGTTTTTTCTGCGAAAGGAAACTTTCGGCGTCGGCATTCTGAATCCTTCCATGCTCCGCTTGCTTTCCGCCGTTCACCTTGTAAATAATCCCGCTATGCTGAATGTAAAACGTAACTGTTGTCATCTTGCTTCCATCCTCACCGTCTCTGCGGATTTATCTGTTTTCTTCACGTATGCGCTCACTGTTTTTTCAATGCCTTTTGACGTTGCCGCTCTTGCCCTGATAATGAAATAACCGCTTTTGAAAACAATTATGCTTTTGTTCTTTGCATAAACTTCCTTGTTCGTTTCCGTCAGGAACCGCTCCTCTATCTTCCTCTCCGCCCTCTCGGCGGATATCTTTTCCACATCGGCCGCAGGGAAACCCAGCGCGCTCAATACCATGGGAGGGCATGTATTGACATTAATTTTACCATCAGAAAAGGAAGTTATAAAGTTTATTAAGCCGGGGATGTCTTTTTCCGCGTCTCCGTAGACCGCTTCAGCACTGAAATTTTTCACGAGAAGCATCTCTCCCGCCGAGTAAAGGTTTCTGTTGGGCGGAACGTAGGCAAAACCGTCTGTTTTGTAGTGGATGGATTCCGCCCCGGCCGCGCGCGGGATATCGTCTTCGTCTACCCAGTCAAGCAGGGAATCGGACAGTGCGTCCGGCCAGCCGAGCACGGTGAAAAGGTTTTTGAACGTTTCAAGAAGCAGAGTGTTGGTCTCGTCTTTCTCCCTGTTGAAAATCATGGACGGATTAATCTTTGCGTTTTCATCCTCTATGGTTATATAGAGGGTTATTCCGTCCGGCAAAAGATATTCTCGCTCCGTGAAGTATTCGCCGCCGGCTGCGCCGAGGGTTCTTCTGCTTTTATCCAGAAGAACCTTGCCCATTTCAACTCCCGCCTCGGCGATGTTTACGGCATCCTGTTTTTCGCGCATGTCAATGAATGTATTGATGTAGTTCCTTGATTTTCCGTGCAGAAATACGGCAAGCAGGGAAATTGCCGCTGTGAACGCAAGAACGAATATAAGAACGACTCCGCTATTTTTTCTCATTTTTTTCTTCAGTGGCTCTGTATAATTTTACGGGGAAAAATGTTGTTTCTCCGCCTTCTTCAGTTTCAACGGCAATACCGGTAACTTTTTCGGGTTCAGGCGCGTAATAGTCCCATACTGTACCGGAGTAAAAAAGGAAGCTTATCCTGTCGCAGTTTTGTAAAACGGGGAGAGTGAAATAGTAGCCGTTAAGCAGGTTTTCCTGTTTCCTTACGAGAGTTTCAAGATTATCCGGGGTGTTTTCAACAAAATACGTTACCCTGACCGGATAAGGCGCACTTTGCTCGGTTGTCAGGAACGAAAGGCTTTTCTCCTCAAGCACGGGCCGGTCGTCATCTTCAAATATCATGCACTTCATTTCGCCGCTGAATTTATCAAGGAACTTGAAGGTTATTTCAGAGGATTTCATCCTTTTTTGAAGGTCTGCCGTGACATTAGTGACGGAGAAAAAGACGGCGTATATAAGCATGAAAAGCATGAATACAAGGACAGTTGTTATTAATATTTCTATAAGGGTAAATCCTCCGGTTTTATTGCTGTGACGTTTCATTTAACTTTTCTTCCTCCTCCGTCTTTAAGAAAGGAGTTACCGAGGTATAATCGCCGCTTCCCGAAGTAATCTTGAGCTTGTAAGGAATGAACGTGACTCCGTATTCGGTGTCCGTTATGATTAAATCAGAGAGTTCCATGGTCCATGTGTATTTTTCAAAAGGCGGGCTGAATCCCCCGCTGATTCCTTCTGTAACGCCGTCCTTTTCGTTTTTCATCCTCTCTATCTCCGCCCTTGAAAGAAGGTTCAGGTTTTTATCCTCAATTATTATCTGCATGTGCCTCATCGTAAGCAGGTAGGATTCAAGGCTGGCTATGCCGGCTATGGCAAATATAGCTATGGCAATCATAAGCTCCAGCAGTCTAA